>NZ_JAAHGU010000047.1:0-44759 GCF_010692685.1 Okeania sp. SIO2F5
TATAACACTGAGTTTACCGTGAAAATTAACTATCTTAAGCATTTGCGATCACCTCCGGTTAAGCGTACGCTATCGCTTCCTAAAAGATAGTTATAGTAAGTGTTCGACTATTTCCGGAGATGTCTATTGATGATGAACCCTAAGACAGGAAAATTTTTCCTACTATTGTCTATTGCCTATTGCCTGTTCCCTGTTGTCTGTTCCCTACTATAGTATCATGTTAGGTTGAAACTTATAAATAACTTAGCGAGGAGTCAGTCCTCAGCAGTAGGGGGAGGAAAGAAGAAAAGTAAAGATAATTGGCGTCGGTAAATTACAGGATGAAATTTGTAGGGGCAATCCCCCAATGATTAACCGGGGTCGGTTACAGAGCGCTACCCCAAAATATAAATCATCCCATCAATTACCAACGCCAGATAATTTTAGTATTTATTCGGTACTGTCAGTTCTTAAATTTTATTTATAACTGATTATCCGAACATGATATAATATCAAAAATAATCATGTCTGATAGAAAAATAGTTACACTCTTAACTGATTTTGGATTAAAAGATGTTTATGTCGGTGTGATGAAAGGTGTAATTTATCAAATTAATCCGACAGTAACGCTAATAGACCTCACCCATGAAATTCCTGCTCAAAATTTATTTGCAGCAAGATTTTGTTTAAAAAATGCTTATCCCTATTTTCCCACAGGAACAGTTCACATAGCTGTTGTCGATCCAGGTGTAGGAAGTGCCAGAAGAGCGATCGCCATTCAATTATCAACAGGTTTTTTTGTCGGACCCGATAACGGTATTTTTAGTGGTGTGTTGGAAAACCTAGAAACACAAGAAATAAAAGTTGTGGAATTGACTAATTCTGACTATTGGCGCACAAATGCACCCAGTACAACTTTCCATGGTAGAGACATATTTGCTCCTGTTGGCGCTCATATTGCTAGAGGGGTTTCATTAGAAAATTTGGGAGAAAAAATTAACCCAGAAAGTTTAATAAAATTACCGTTAAATAAAATTACTCTCACAGAGTCAGGTATTGAAGGTTCAGTTCAATATATTGACTATTTTGGCAATATAATTACTAATATTCCCAGCAGTTATATTCAGGGTAAAACCTGGTTAGTTGTGATTCAAAAAAATGACAATCTTTCATCCTATAAAACTATAGTCAGTGGCAATACTTATAGTGACTGTCAACCAGGGGAAGTAATTGCAATTGTTGGTTCTCACGATTTTGTCGAAATCGCTGCTAATGCTAGTAGCGCTCAATCTCAGCTTAATTTGAAGTATGGAGATAAAGTTCAAATTACTCAACTCTAACTCAGCATTGTTTTTTCAGTAGACATCTCTAAGTAGGGTTTGCAGCAAAAAGTCTTATGGGTGAGGGTAGGAGTCAACCCACCCCTAACCCCTCCCAGGAGGGGAGGGGGAGGACCGAGTCAGGAGAAATGGGAATTATAGAGGAGGTAGGAGTAAGAATTGTCCCTTGATTTCTCTACCATAATCGTCCCAAAATACTAGCTTTTTGAGCTTTTTCCACCGAAAAGCTAACACTTTTTTAGACCTAAAAATGCTATAACCTTTATCTGTCAATGCTTTTAGATTTAATCAGCAAGCCCTAAGTAATAAAAAATAAAATCAATTATTGCACATAAATCATCAATTTTCCCCCCTCTACTGCCTACTCCCTACTGCCTACTCCCTACTCCCTCTTTTCAGTAACTAAAAACTTGTAGGGATAGAATACTCATGTTCCTAGTTTTGGCAAGTTAACCAAATACTCTGCACGAATATTCCATCCCTACAAAATTTAATCCCACTCAACAGAGGTGTTAGAGTAATAATCTTAAGTTATACCTTACGATAAGGTACCATACCAAGATTGATATTACCTAGATTAACTCGTGTTGATGTACCTTGAGCGTTTATACCCCGTGCTAAATCTAAATAAAGAGAAGGATTGCCTGCTGTAGGTTTCTTTTCTTGGGGAGTAAAGCGACGTAATTCATTTTGGTAAATTATTTGAGGGAAACCAAGAATACTCCGATAGTAGAAACCATAACGAGGTGTCTTTAGGTTAAAAGGAGTTTCTCCTCCATCTCTTTGGGGTATAACCCGACGACGCTGGTAAGGTACAGTATCAAAGCCAAAGTTGTCGAGGTATTCCTCGCTATTAACCAACTCATCAATGAAACCTTCGATACCTTTAGTCGCTACAACGATAGACCAAGCAATCTTTTCCTTTTCGCTGTAAACATCACGACCTAAAACACGTTGAACACATAACTCAACAAAGCGATAGTTGCTATTTGTATCGTAGTTGTTACGACGGAATGGATCGGAAATGACCAAACCACGAATAAAATCTCGAACTGTAAGTTGACCATTTTTGAGTTGAGATTCTAGGAAGATTTGGCGATCTCTCTTAAGAATCTGATGTTCGCTATAAATTTGACGATAAGCTGCCCAGATTAACTCATCCCATCCTGACCCAGAGGGCAAAGATTCGGCTGAATAAATCATTGGTTGGTCATCACCGGGGATTTCATAACCCGCAACTCGTGAGTTTTGACTGATAGGTTTGTATTCTAATAATGGAATCGCCACGTGAGAATCTCCTTAAAATTATTAAATTTGATTTATCAAGTGTGGCCAGAGCACACTAAACCTTGCTGCGATTCAAAAAATTGCATCAATAGCCAACCTTTAGATTAAGGGATTGAGGCAATCCAAGTCTCACTTTTATTAACTTACGCAACAATCTGTAACAATTTTGATAGCTATTTGCTAACTTTGGGCATATTGTTATCTATCTACCAGCCAAAAGCAGAATAAAACTGTGCAGTATTCTGTGACGTTTCTATTTCACAATCTGAGTTGTTTTCCTCTACTCGAACTTCTGTACAAAATGTAGAAGTATTAAATCCACCAAACCGCTTCACTGCACTGGTTCGCATTCTCAGATTAGGGCTAGGAAACCAGAATCTTTCAATAGAACTCATAGTTTCATATTCTGTAATTAGATTTAGTCCATCTTCATCATCCATCTCAAACAGTCCCACTACTGGGACAATTTCTGCATAGCCTCGTTCTCGCAACATTCTGCCTTTTCTAGGATTTTCTGGATCTGGAACAATCGCAAATACAGTTGAACCTTTGTGATTTTCATCATCTTTATCCCAGGCCATGGAACCATCCCAAGTAACAAAAGCGCCTCCAGCAGCCAAACTTGGGTCAATTTCGTGCATTTTACAGATTTCTACTACTTTCGGATCTCCAGCACCCAAGCTAGTTACTTGAATATCTGAACTACCCATTTCTGCTTGTCTAAAGGCCAGATGATGGGTTGTTCGTTGCGATCGCCATTTACCAGCACTCTTTTGAAAAAATTCCATTGCATCCATTTGCCCTTCTCCATCTTTAGAATTTTTAGGATATTAGTTCTAGCCTAATCATCATAATACTTCTAGCTTTTATTAATTTAATGTTAACTTTTGTCGAATAAATTAGTTTCAAAATGTACATTATGGACAGTATGTCAAGTAAATGTTACGATAATTTACATAAGAGTCAATAAATCAACTTAACTGTGGCCTTAATATATAGGCCAATATCTATTATCTAGATAAACAAGGAGTAAACTATGGAAATGTCTAACAGCTTAACTATGGAGCAACAGTTCAAATTACAAGTTCTACGGGAGCAAGTGAAAGGTTTAAGTCGGGAAGAAGCTCAAGAGTATTTAGTTGAAGTGTTGCGACAGACTATGGTTAAGGAGAATTTGTTTAAAAACTGGATGAAGGGCAAAATTTAACCGATGTTTCTCCATAAAGACAAGAATATATCGGTATTAAAAACTAACCCCACCCATCTACTAGATATGGGCGGGGTTTATACTTTTAATATCATGTTCGGTAGAACCGTTATAATATAGCGCTGTGCGCAGGCAACAGGCGACAGGGTGAATAAAAAACCTATAATATAAGACTTTTAGCTATTGGACAGTTATTGCAATTTGTTTGTAACCCACATTCCGCACTTCAATTTGTAACATGAAAATTAGTATAAAATCCGTAGCTTGCTTAAGTATTTATACTATATAAATTATCTTCATTTACCTTTATCAGGAGTCAAATTCTCAGTTAAATATTAAGCATAAATACTTACTGAATTGTTGATTTTTATTGACCACTATAATTTTCTTCTGACTTTTGACTTTTGACTTTTGACTTTTGACTTACCTTCTTCTACTGCATAATATTTTGCAAAGACTTTAACCCCTTCTTGATTCTTCGAGAAACAGTAACAGCACTAATCCCCATCCGCTCGGCGGTTTCCTTCTGAGTCAAATCACAGAGAAAAACAAACTCCAAAACCTTACGAGTACCCTCTTCTAGTTTGGCCAGCCCTTGCTGTAAACGAATTTGGTCTTCTTGAGCTAACTGAAAACTACGATACTGACTATCTGGAACTAATTCTCCTAAACAAGTGGTTCCATTTATTTCATCTTGAACTGGAGCATCCAAACTCAGAGGAGCACGGTTACGACAAGCTAATTGAATTTCCTGCCACTGTTCCAAAGAAATATCCAATGCAGAGGCCACCTCTAAATCTGTAGGTTTTCGTCTTAACTTCACTCGGAGGTCTTGTATAACTTTTGTGGCCTGCCGATCCATAGCTAGCCAATTTCTGGGAATTCGTACAGAAGGACTTTTATCTCTTAGATAATGCTGAATTTCACCCCGGATATAAGGAGTAGCAAAAGAACTAAAGGCTAGTCCCTTCGATATATCAAATCTCTCAATTGCTCTAATTAATCCAATACAGCCTACTTGGAGTAAATCATCGTAGGTTTCGGTACACCTATTCAACCAATGGTAAACTTCCTTTCTTACAAGTCCAACATTAAGTTGAACTAATTGGTTGCGGAGATTATGAGAAGGGGACTGTTGATATTGGCGTAACAGTTCCAGGTTTTCACTTTTTAGTTCTTGAGCGATAGTGGTAGACATAGGTACATTACGATTCCGATAGAAACCTACTGATGGTAAATCACATACGCACTATTTTTACACATCTTCTACTAATAATTGTACAAATATACAATAATGGGTGTGACTTTTGGAAGCTAGAACTGTGATATTAGACACAATTTATTAATGAGAGTTTGAGTTATAGTCTAAGTCTTTTTATCTACTATAGTTGTTTAAATATTTTTCTAAGAAAATCTAAATATAATCACAATAGAGGAGTTTTTAGCCCCTCTATGTATACTTTTTTTTATGGTCGCTACGCTCCGTTATGTGTTTAGTTTTAAGTTTTAGGTCTGAGGAAGCAGATTTTTTAACTGCACTGCACTATTGCAGAGCAAACATTGTTGAAAACTCTACTCTCATGTGTGGTGAAAAGAAGCTTGTCGGGGTTGAATTCCCAATAAGATTGAACCTAAAACCTAAAACCTACTACCTACCACCTACCACCTTCTTCAATAAAAAGGCAATTTTTAAGTTATAGGAAATGACCACTTATCTTCACAAACTTTCGATTTTAATAGGGTAGGGTCTTTAATCAAACAAATTGAACGAGCAATTTAATTTCAGACCCAATATTTAGCTTAAGAAGCTGTGTCTACCCTACCGTAAAAAGTACCACCAACTTTAACTTCTACAGCCTCTTTTGCACCTAAGTCTGTATCAGAAGGCTGAATTGCTTCAAAGATACCAGCAATTTCACCAGTTTCGCTGTCTACTTTAGAAATTCTCAGGGAAATTTCACCAGCTTTGAGACTGGTATCTGCAAACTTGACATTAGCTTTACTAAACTCTGTATCATCTGCACGATTTGGTAAAGCTACTGCATTATCATATCCTGAAGTAACACCACGACCCTTTGGATCTAGGAAGCTAGAACCTCGATAGGAAGGAACATTATAGATACCCTCAAAATCGATAGAGGTATTAATAGCAGAAACACCAGGCTGACTTTTAGCAATAAGTCCTTTGACTGTAAATAGAAAAGGTACTTCCTCACCACCTGGTAAGAGAACAGTTATAGGCTGAAAATCAATACCATACTGCTCTTTAAATGTCAATGCATTATCTTCCTCGAAGATCAGATCCCCTGTTACTTGGTCTAAGCTAGAAGTATATCGTGTCAATTTTCTTCCTTCTACAAATTCTGCTTTCTGGCGTTTGTTAGTAGGTTCTTCCTTGACAAAATATTCAGTTGGCTGTATACACAAATCTGTCAAAATATAAGAGCTATCGCGGTCAAGGGCAATGGAACCACGAGCTGTTTCTGGTAACTCAGGACAGTTGTTAGCCAAACCAGTATTGACAATGTCATCATAAGTAAGTGTTTGACTGCTATCTAGACCTTCTGAGCAAGCGGTCAAAAAACTCAAACACACAGCTAATAGTGCAGCAATTAAAGTGCGATACCTCATTGTTAACCTCAAGATTTAATATTCAACAATCAACATTGCTACTGCGTTTTGTGTTTACGCAGTATAAATAATCCGATTTTTGATTTTTTATTTTATCGGAAGAAAGTTAGGGCAATAGAGTCATAGTTGTACTTCACCTTCCCAAGTGGCTTTTGTCAGAGCAAATTTTCCATACTCTGTTAGCATTGATAGGTGTTTAAACTCATGTACATAAGTCTATTCCCTGAAAAAGGACTGTAATTCAAAGCTGATTTATCTTTGTATTTATCCAAAATAGTATTTTACATTGCTTGTTACTTTATTCCTAAGTCAGTTATATAAATTAAAATTACATAAGTAAATATACTTAAGCTAAGATATCGCTGTAACTAATTTCAATTAATTTAGTGGTGTTGCTGATTTAAGGTATAGCGCTGTGCGCAGCTCATCTGGCAACAGGCAACAGGCAACAGGGGGAATAAATTGCTGATCATATAAGACTTTTAGCTATTTGGCCCATCTTGCAATTTGTAAATATACCAGCGCTCATTGCTATATGATTTGTATTTTTTGGCGATTGCTAAACTATATTAATGAGAAATATTTGAGATTCTTCAGTTTTTATTTTCATACCTTGATTCAGCAACGCCAATTTAGTTTTAGTTGATTAAAAAGTTAGGATTAAGAGAAAAACATAAAATTAATATCTAGAACAGGCAATATACAGCAGATTCCATCAGGGGTGAGGTACGCCCATAGCAGGCAAGATCCCGCACTACAAACATTCCCTCGTTAATATCTGTATTTCATATACAACCGAATCTGCTATATTTTTGAATTATCCATACGAGGAAAAATTAATTTAGAGCCTGGTATTTATATGAATAGGTAAAAACTGATTAAAATAATTTTTTGATGTTAATTGATAATTATGGATACAAATACAGACAATCAGTCAACACAATTACACAATGATTTACAATCATTGACACATTTACTAAGAGCTTTAGCAAAAAATCATCACGACGATCCAATAGCAATGTTGGCTATGCTGCGAACTCTGGAAGGTTTACATCAAGAACTTAGAGAAGGCTTATTTCAACAAGCATTACCAGATAATCGTCAAGCACTCTACAATTTACTTAAAGATATTGAGGCAAAGGGAGGTTGGCCTTATATTCCCAGGTTAAGACTACGCTATATTTTAGAAAATTGGTCTGATGAAGATTTATAAAATTTCTTGCTCTGATGTAGACTCAGGTAAAGCTTGACTAATATCATCTACAAAGTCTTCTTCTGTAATTATTGAAGCTGGAACATTGACTAATACTGCTAATAATCTACCATTATCAATAGTAATTAATGTATCTCTGAAATTTAAACCAGTTCCCTGTTCAAAAGTTAAATCGCCAAAAGTTAAGTCACCATCTAAGGCGAAGAAATCTTCCAAAGGACTAAAATCATTAATCACATCAATATTACCTAATTCTCCAGGTAGGACAAATATATCGGAACCTTCGCCCCCGGTTAAGGTATCTTCTCCAGCATCTCCAAATAATATATCGTTGCCTCGATCGCCTAACAAGGAGTCATTACCATCACTACCTTGAAGTGTATCATCATCCTTTCCACCAAATAATGTATCGTCACCAATACCACCAATAACTAAATCATTATTCGCGTCACCAAAGAGGGAGTCGTTTTCTTGTTCTCCAAAAATTGTATCATTACCCTTTCCACCGCGAAGGTTGTCCAAATTGTCTCCACCAAAAATTCGATCATTACCTCTATTACCATTAATAAAATCACTGCCATTAATTCCAAATAGAGTATCATCACCTGCTTCTCCAAATAGAGTATCATCACCACTACCTCCATCTAGAGAGTCATTACCATCACCACCAAAAAGAGAATCATTACCTATACTGCCATTTCCAATATCATCTCCACTATCTCCAAATATTGCGTCATCGTCAATATTTCCAAAGAGACTATCATTACCTTGACTACCTCTTAATGTATCGTTACCATCTCCTCCAGTAACTAAATCAATTCCTTCATTACCAATTACGGAGTCATCTCCAGTCTGTCCAAATAACGAGTCGTTGCCTTCTTCTCCTGCTAAAAAATCATTTCCCGGACCACCTTCAATACTATCATCTCCAAGACCGCCTAATGCTGAGTCGCGGCCATCTTCTCCTTGTAATAAATCATTATCTTCACCACCAATTAAAGAGTCCGATCCAATGCCACCAATAACTTCATCTTCTCCTTCTCCACCATCTTGAGTATCATCTCCTGCTTCACCAAAAATGGTATCATTTCCACCAAACCCTTCCATTAGGTCAGGTTCTGGAGAACCTATTAAGAGGTTATCGTTGTTATCTCCTGATATATTGGCCATACTTTGGATACTCCTATGTTACTAATAATTTGATTGTTGAGTAAAGTCAGGTTTAAGTAGGTAGGTGGGAAATTTTACAAGTAGGTAATTGCGACTGGAACAGAGTGGAAGGAAGCAATTTCAATGGTTTTGACTTCGTTACATAATGAGGTTTATTCGTACCTACCTACTTATAGAACAACGCAAAAATGTTCTAAATTTTAGGATGGCATTTTTTTCATATTTTGCATTGAATTTTGGCAATGAATGTCCCCCTCTATCCTTACAAGTTACTTGTGACTGAAAACTCAACTATTTTGTTTCCTATTTCTGTCAGCATTCAGTATGTTTTGTGAATTCAAATCCACATTAGTTGAATAGTTAAAGTTGGCGAATATTTTCTAAGTTTGACTGTGAGTTGTAGTTCAAAGTATTAGTACTAATTCCTGCTTGACTTAGTTATAAATTTTAGGGATGATAGCCGAATACTTTCCTAACACTTAATTGTTAATTTTATAAGGTTATGGAATACAGAAATATTAGTTATGTAAACTTGTTCGGGGAAACTTTTAAAATTATTACTGCTATATATTTACCGAAAAATTGTGGTCTAAAGCCTCCCTTTTTAAGGGTATAAAAAGCGGTCTATCTTCGGAGTTTCCCTGAGAATGGGATGGCGAGGAAACCTGCGCCATATCAAATCGACCAAGAGAAAGATAATATTCCTTATATCAAGTCTCCTTATTGCAAGAGGTACTGAAGTCTGAAGTTCCGACCTTATGAGGTTAACTGAAGTCCGTAGCTTCAACCTTATGAGGCTAACTGATAACTGATAACTGAAATTACCTCTCTTGATTATAGATTTACCAAGAAATTGTGCTCTAAAACCTCCTGCCCTTTTAAACTGATAACTGATAACTGAAATTACCTCTCTTGATTATAGATTTACCAAGAAATTGTGCTCTAAAACCTCCTGCCCTTTTAAGGGGATAAAAAAAGAATATTCTTTATATCAAACCTCCTTATTGCAGAGGTACTGATAACTGATAACTGAAATGACCTACTTTTTTATTGGCAGTAATTATAAATTTTTTCTCAGAATCTAGCACAATAGATTATTGGCTAGATAGACTTCTGATAGTATTTGTTAATCCCTGGGTATTTGCAATTCGTTATTTTTATATTTGGCGATATCTGAAGGGAAATAAAATTACATTAATAGAAGCATTTACTAGAGGCATAAAAAAGTCGTTTCCTATATTAATTTTGCCCTTGCTTGTATTTGCTCCTATTACATTTAAGCCAATTAAATTAATGTCAAGTCAATATTTTTTAATCTTACTTCTTTTACCAATGATTTATCTTGGAATACGTCTTAGTTTTTATTGGCATACTGTTTAATTGACGGTGTTTCACCTGTAAATGGAATTAGGTATAGTTGGAAATTGACTAATGGGTATTTCTGGTTAATTACTCGAGTTAACTTGATTTTATTTGCCATTGGCTTTTTGATAATATTTCCATTAACAATTATCGCAGCTTATGTAATTAAATTAGAAATGGTAAAAGATCTACTAAGTCTTCTTATCCAATATGTTTTAATTCCGATATTTTGGAGTATTATTTCAGTTGTAATTTATGCATAATTAAAGAGAATAAAAGCCTGAATATTTACTATTCAGTAATTAGCAGTCAGCTTTTCGTGTGCAATGGTACTAAACAGTAATCAAACATTGAAGAAAGAAGAAGGAAGAAGGAAGAAGGAAGAAGGAAGAAGGAAGAAAAAATGGATGGGGACTCAAACCCCAACCAATTGTCAACACCGTGTAGACGGTGGGGTATTAAACCCAAAATAAAAAGATAAAAGTGAATCAAGAGTGTTGGAATAATTTATTGTTTTTTATCGGTTGTCCTGAATAGTAATTGTAAAGATACATATTTTTTAATTTCTTACCACACTCCCCTACTCCCCACACTATCTCTACTATTACTATGCACCACCACCTTTTTATCTAATACCCATAACCTCACTCTTTTCTTGCCGGACCTTGACTTTTTTGAGAGCGACTATTTAAACTAATGGCTAAATGTTTACCCTGAATATTTATAGCGTTTCTCAGACTAATGAGGTACACCTATCTTTTATCTTTACTTCTATTCTATTCTATTCCCTATTCCCTATTCGCTAAAACAAATCAATTTTGTACCTCACCAATATGGGAATTACTATATGAGATATTTAATAACAATTAAGAATAATCAAAATCCTTTTATATTTTGACTCTTGTAGGTCCCCTTACCGACTGCTTCCCTACCTGAGTCTTGATTACTACTAAAATCTTATATCATCTCCGGTTGAATAGTTATAATTAAAGCTCGTAGTAGGGCTAAAACCCTAAGTATAGATATAGATATTTTATGGGGTAGAGCAAAACTACAAACAAAAATTTTTAAACTTATATCAGTCATAATACTTGATGTTTTTCTACACTTTAACCCTAAGTTGAGCCAAACTATTAAATAATTTTTTGACTTTAACTAAATCTTTATCTCCAGGGGCTATTTCTACTCCACTAGATAAGTCTATACCACAGAATTTATGATTAGATTCAATGATTAATTGTTGAATTGGTACTGTGACATTTTCTGGTGTTAAACCACCTGCTAAAAACCAAGGAAAATTAGGGTAAAAATCTTTAAGAATTTTCCAATCTAAAGTTTGACCAGTGCCTCCTAATTTATCTGGATGATAAGCATCTAGGAGTAAAGTATCAACATAATTATCGTAACTATTTACTATTGTTAAATCTTGAAGAGATTTGATTCTAAATGCTTTAATTATTTCTATATTATCTGGTATTGATTGACGTAGCTGATGACAAAATTCTGGAGATTCGTCTCCATGTAGTTGTATGCTAGTCAATTGGGTCTGAATAATTATTTCCGATAAAAAATCAATTTCTGGGTTAACAAATACCCCGATTTTATCAATATTTTTTGGTAGTTGAACAACGATATTTCTGATTTTTTCTGCGGTAATATACCGAGGCGATGTTGGAACACAGATAAATCCTAAAGCTGTTGCTCCCATTTGAGCGATCGCTTGTCCTTGCTCTAGTTTTGTAATCCCACAAATTTTTACGCGCATTTATTTTACCTGCTAAGAGCTTAATTGTACATCTTTGTATTAAAACTTAAAGTTATTGTTAATTATTAAAACAAATTATAGCTTCTTACTAAAATTTATTGATAATTTGCAAAACATAAATTGATTCAATCAAACATTTAAGTCAAATAGCCAAATTTCTGTGATTTAAGGAGATAAAAACTTGATTTACTCTGGCTTAATTTTAGCAGCACAATCTCAACCCCTCTCTGCAGAGTGGTCTCCAAAAGTAGCAATTGTCATGATAACTTGCAACCTAGTGGCAATTGTAATTGGTTACTATGCTATTTCCAAGAACAATCGTGGACAAGGGCCTGATTTACCAGTATCATTACCAGCCATTTTTACTGGGTTTGGCATACCAGAATTGTTAGCTACTACTAGCTTTGGTCATATTTTGGGGGCAGGAATAATTTTAGGACTTGGTAGTGCTGGTATGCTATAGACATAACCTGATTTTAGTTACAAGTATAGGGGGTATTCTTTTCGCACAGAAGAGATACCCCCATCTTTGATTTTCTAATAAAAGAAGGAAGAAGGAAGAAGAAAGAAGAAAGAAGGACTGAAAGATCGAAAAAGTGGATGGAGATAGTCAAGCACTTGGTACTTCGTGTCTGATAACCTCAAGCAATTTTAAATACCATGTAGACGGCAGGGTATTATACTAATTTGATAAATATTTGCTACATTTTATTGAGTGGGGGAGTAGGGGAGTAGGGGAGAAGTAAAAACAAGAATAATTAACAATAACTAGCTAATAATTATCGAAAAAGTTATTCAGTCTGTGTTAATTACTTAATAAGTGAAGCACCACTTATACCATTTCTCAAAAACTTTTCTACATTTTATTGAGTGGGGTAGTAGGGGAGTAGGGGAGAAGTAAAAACAAGAATAATTAACAATAACTAGCTAATAATTATCAAAAAAGTTATTCAGTCTGTGTTAATTACTTAATAAGTGAAGTGCTGCCTAAGTATAGCAATAATGCATGAGAATTAGTATTAAATATATAGTAATTGCATTTGAGTTGCGTAAAAAAACCTGGTCGCTTTTAGGCAACAGTTCATTAATTGATAATGGATAATTGTAAGTATTCAGCTATTAGCAGTTAGCCAGCAGTCAGCTATCAGCAATTAGTAATGAATAATTACTTCTAAGGTGTAATAACAATTTGATAAATGTTTGTTACAAATGGTAGGGACGTTGCATGCAACGTCCCTACGAAAGAAGGAAGAGGGAATAACGAAGAAGGGATAAATATTTAAAAAAATGGAAAAACGACATAAATAAATATCTAAAATGAACTAGACTAGCTATTTTTAAGCATATCCGATACAGGTCTACCTTTTTTGTAACATTCTTTTTTCAAATTGGTATAATCAGGGTACTTTGGGGGTAACTTTTTATTCTTTCTCAATTTCAAAGGTTGCTTTTACGCGGACTCAAAATTAATAACTTAATAGCTGATAGCTAATAGCTGACGGCTGAATGCTTACGGATAATTACCTCTGGTTAAAACCGTTACGGATATTGAATATAAGGAAATATCCTAGCACTAGATAAATTATATATAGTAGAACAAGTCAAAGTTTAAATAAATAAATAAATAATCAAACAAAACTTCATGCAGGCAGATTTGCGAATTGGTAATTTATTTGGTATCCCTTTATTTTTGGATTCTTCGTGGTTCGTCATTTTACTGTGGATAACATATATTAATAGGCAAGACTATCAAGAGTGGGGATTATTTTTAGCTTTTGGAGCTGGATTAGTAATTGCTCTACTAATGTTTTTTTCTGTCTTATTACATGAATTAGCTCATAGTTTAGTTGCTATTTCTCAAGGGATGAAAGTTAATTATATCAGGTTATTTTTGTTTGGTGGAATTGCTGGAATAGATCGAGAATATCGAACTCCTGGAGAAGCTTTTCAAGTGGCTATCGCTGGACCTTTAGTGAGTTTAGTTTTGTTTTTTTTATTGGGTTTAACTAGCCTTTTTTTTTCCACATCAAGCTTGGTTGGTGAACTAATAAATCGGGTAGCAGAAATTAATTTAATTTTAGCTATTTTTAATCTGATGCCTGGTTTACCTTTAGATGGTGGACAAGTATTAAAAGCTGCTATTTGGAAAATAACTGGTAGTCGTTTTGTTGGGGTAAGATGGGCGGCTAAAAGTGGTCAAGGTTTAGGATGGTTCGGAATTGTTTTGGGGTCGATTTTAGTTTTAGTAACTCAGAGTTATGGTGGTTTTTTGCTGGCTTTAATTGGTTGGTTTGCTATGCGTAATGCCAAATTTTATCGCCGGATAATTGATTTAGAAGAAGCGTTAATTAAAATTAAATCTGTAGAAGCAATGACGCGAGATTTTCGTGTGGTAGATGCAAATTTGACTTTGAGTCAATTCTCAGATAAATATTTTTTGAAAAGTTCTAAATTTTCCATTTATTTTGCTGCTAGCGAGGGTCGTTATCTTGGTTTAGTTTCTTCTGATGCTATTAATTTTATTGAAAGGAGTTATTGGGATACTCAAACTTTAAGGATGATTATATGTCCGCTAAATCAGATAGTTACTGTTTCGGAGAAAGCTAGTTTAGTGGAAGTTATTAACTGTATGGAATTTCATCAGCAAAAACATATAACTGTTCTTTCTCCTGCTGGAGCAGTAGCAGGTATAATAGACCGGAGTGATATTGTCCGGGCAATCAATAGATACTTAAAATTGAATATTTCAGAGGCAGAAATTAAGCGTATTAAAACAGAAGGTTGTTATCCTCCAGGAATGAAATTAGTAGCGATCGCTAAAGCTACTTATTTATCAAATTTAAAGTAATTTTTAAGAAGGAGTCAGGAGTCAGGAGTTAGGAGTTAGGAGTTAGGAACTAGGAGGAATAGTTCTTCTGTATTTATTGAGCTGAAGCTTGGTTTTTAGTCAAATAAACATGATGTGCAAAGTCTTTCAATCACTCAAATAATTTGAAGAAGAAGTCAGGAGTCAGGAGTTAGGAATTAGAAACTAGGAGAAATAGTTCTTCTGTATTTATTGAGCTGAAGCTTAATTTTTAGTCAAATAAACATGATGTGCAAAGTCTTTCAATCACTCAAATAATTTGAAGAAGAAGTCAGGAGTCAGGAGTTAGGAATTAGAAACTAGGAGAAATAGTTCTTCTATATTTATTGAGCTGAAGCTTAATTTTTAGTCAAATAAACATGATGTACAAAGTCTTTCAATCACTCAAATAATTTGAAGAAGGAGTCAGGAGTCAGGAAGGTTTAATAGCAAGAAAAAAAACTTAAATTTCCTATATATATTCATGCTTGGGTTTACACAAACGCGCCCCAAGGGAAATGATATTATACCATTTTGAAAAAAGAATATAGCGTTTATCAAATTAGTGATATAAAGTTTTTTTTCTTTTTTTCTATCCCATGTTTCTCGAATTACTACTCCCTACTCCCTACTCCTTAATCCCTAAAACAAACGAATTTTGTACCTCACCAATATGAGAATTGCTATACTACTAATAATAAGGGCGATAAAAAGACTTTACAGAAGATGTTCCTGTGACAAAAAAAGAGAATTTCCCACCTCACTAAAAACTGGTGTTTAAGCCATTTATTCTAACTCCTGACTCCTGACTTCTGACTTCTAAAAATGTCCCTTGGGCAAAAAAAGAGAATTTCCCACCTCACTAAAAACTGGTGTTTAAGCCATTTATTCTAACTCCTGACTCCTGACTCGGTCCTCCTGACTCCTTCTTCAAAATTACTTTTTTCCTAATAACCAATAGGAGACCATTTTACCGATAAATTGTGGGTATGCGCCTCCCCTTTTAAGGGGAAAAAATAAAAAAAATTTTCCTTTTAGTAAATCCTCTCCTTGAAAAGAAGAGGTAATTATTAATTATTAATTATTAATTATTAATTAAAGTACAGTTATTTACTTTTGTTGTACTACTTAAGAGAGATCATAATCTAGATAGACTAAAAAATCAACTATTTGAGTTTACTAATTTATCTGGTAGTCCTGCATAGTAATGGTAAAGATATATATTTTTTAATTTCTCCTACACTCCCCACATTCCCCTCCTGGGAGGGGTTAGGCGTGGGTTCCCACACTCCCAAAACTCTCTCTAGCATTACTATACACCACCACCATTCATCTATGGAGTTTCCTTATTTTTCAAAGCCTTACCAATATACATAATTGACATATCATCATTAATATTAATTTGAAAAGAGCCAGTTTTTCGATATAACTGATAGTTAATAAAATTTGTTTTCCAGGCTTGAATTAACTTCCGAATAAATATTTGTAACGACTTATCAAACTTGAGATTTTTTCTTAAAATATTCAACTCTCCCAAGACAAAACCTATTTCTCCAAACAAATCAAAACCTTTCATTTCAATTTCAACAAAACCCAAAGATAACATCAACTCTTTCAACTCTTCTGGCAGAATAAATTTATCCCAATCATGAACCCCCTGGGGAATTAATCGTAATAAATTTTCCATCAACCAAATCATCATAAATCGAGATTGAAAATTACGATTTATCGTGTCATATAAAAAAATACCACCAGGTTTCAACACTCTATATATTTCTGAAACAACTTGACGATAATCAGAAACGTGTTCCAAAACATCCACACAAATAACAACATCAAAAGTATTATTTTCATAAGGCAAACTTTCAGCAATCCCAATTTTATAGTTAATATCCAGACTATTTTCACCGCTATGTTTTTGAGCAACTTCTATACATTTTGCCGACGAGTCAATACCATAAATTATTGCACCTCTCTTGGCCATAAATTCACAAGAAAAACCACCCCCACAACCCACATCCAAAACCTTTAATCCTTGCCAATGAGGAACATATCTATCGAAAAATTTAAACCTTGGTTGATTAAGATAATAAAGTGCATAAATTTTGGCATTTTTATCCCACCATTGATTAGCACTTAAGTCATAAAACTCTAGGTCATTTTTTTTCATTGTTATTAGGCATATTCAGAAAATAGGGATTAGGGGAAAATTTTTGATTTATATAGTGCGATAATTAATTTGATTTTTTATGATCGGAGATGTCTCTTATATTTATTCATTGGCGTTGCACAGTGACGAATGATTTGATATTTTTGATTGAATTGGATTGTGGATTAATCAATTGCTAGAATGATTAATTAATGGTTATTTTTAGTCAAAATCTAAACCAATTTTTGGCAATATCATTCCATAATGTGCAACCCCTATTCATTAATTTTCAGAAAGAATTAATAAAAATTAGGAAAGCGATCGCTACACCTCTTCATATCAATAATATATCTAACTTAACCTCGCCGTACATTCTAGAATTAACCTTTGATTTTCAATAGCATAAGGCTGAACTTCTAAAGCCTTTTTAAAAGCTAAAATAGCTTCTCGATATTTTCCCAATGCAGCATAACATAATCCTAAACCATGCAAAGCACCAAAATGAAAAGGAATAATTTTCACTACCATCTCACAATCTTTTATCGCCTTTCTATACTCTCCTAAAGTGTAATAAAGAACCGCTCTTCGATTCCAAGCTTCTGCAAAATCAGGTAAATCTTCAACTAATTTATTCAAAACTGCTTCTGCCTTAGCAACTTCTCCAACTTGCAGCAAATTTTCTGAGCTTCTAATTGCTTCTAAAGCAGCAACACCTTTTTGTTCAAACCAAATCCGCCATAACTCACCCGTAGCTTTATTTCTAATTAATTCATCAGGATTTTTCAAGTCTTCTAGTAATTCTCTAATTGATGATTTATCCATAATCTTAATAATCTTAATAATTGCTAATTGGCAAGGTTATCAAACAGTTTAATTCCTTGATGGAATAGCTATGAATGTAGAACTCGTATATGGAATTACTAATACCGTTTCACTAAAGTCAAAAGTCAAAAGCGAGTGCTAATTGGCGAGGTTTCCTCAGAATGTAAGACGCACTCAAGACAGTCAGAAGTCAAAAGTAAGATTTTAAGTACTTAAAATCTCTACTCTACAGTGATTTAAGCTGATTATTTGACTTCATCAGTTACCAACTATTTGTGACATTTTTTAAGTGAAATAGTATAACTACTAAATCTTATCATAATTTATATACTTGCTATAATCTGACTTTTGATTGTACTGTTAGTTTACTTGATGTAGGTATTTCACCTATTAGTGGTTAGCCTTCAGCTTTTTAATGGGCGTTGGATAATTGCGGGAAGGAAGTAATAGCTAACCACTAAATACTTACTACTTGTTCTATTATAGACAATTAAACGCCTTTTTCCTTCTTACTTCTTCCTTCTTACTTAATTTATGCTCAATATTTCTATCATTATTCCTACCTTTAATGAAGCAGCTTATTTATCTCGTACCCTCAATAATCTTTCTGTACTTACTCCTCCAGCAAAAGAAATATTAGTAGTAGATAGTTACAGCGAAGATGAGACAGTTTCTATTGCTCTCTCCTTTGGAGTTTCTGTCATTTATTCCCCTCAACGTGGACGTTCTATTCAAATGAATTTAGGTGCCCAAAAAGCAACAGGAGAAATTCTATGCTTTATTCACGCCGATACTATAGTACCAGATGACTTAATTTCTATAATTTACCAAACTTTGGCAAATCCAAATATTGTTTGTGGTGGATTTATTTCTATTATGTGTAATTCCAAAACTACTCGCTGGAGTATTGCCTTACATAATTATCTGAAAACTTTTTATGCTCCCCTAATTTTTCGCCCCTATTTATTCTTGAAAGGTTTGCGGATTTTGTTTGGAGACCAAGTAATTTTCTGTCGTCGTACAGATTTCTGGAAAGTTGATGGTTTTGATATTAATCAACCAATTATGGAAGATGCTGACTTATGTCTCAAGTTAGTTAAACATGGACGAATTTATTTAGTAAATCGCTTCGTATATACTAGCGATCGCCGTGTAGCTAAGTGGGGAATTTTCAAAGCAAATTTTATCTATTTATTTATTGGTTTTTTATGGGGTTTTGGTGTCTCACCAACTTTTCTGAAACGTTTCTATCAAGATATTCGTTAAGAGACTGTTTATCAAAAAATACCGACCACATTACTGCGATCGGCTCCTTTGACTCTTTATTCTTCTTTGGTATTTGCTTTTAATTCCGCCTTCATCAACTCCAAAGCTTCAATCTCTTTAGCACATTTGACTATTTGTTCGTTGTACCAAGTCAAACAATTTTCAGCTTCTCTTTTCCTATCTTCCCAGGAGTTGATTAGGCGATCGAGAATTTTCCCAATTGTTCCACAGAAGAAAAGTTTAATTGAATCTCCCCTCTTCCAATTTTCTCCAGTAGAGCTGACCGACTCAAGCCCAGTTTTTTCGCTTGTTCCATCAACCCCTGTGCTGCTTCCGGTGTCACGCTGACTGAAAGTCCCATCTTGTACTGTCCGTGTTCCTTATGTTTGCTTTTCGGCATTCTCGTTTTCCATGATTTTCTTTTCTATATAGAATAGGACGATCTATATAAAATATTCTATATTTAATCTTGACAAACTTATAATTTTCTATATAGAATACTCTTGCAAACAAAAAACTGGCTTATGTAGAATTTTTGACATAAAAAAATACCGACCACATTGCTGCGATCGGCTTCTTTGACTCTTTATTCTTCTTCGTTTGGGTCTTCCTCTTTGGCAGATTCGAGGAGATGAACCAACTCAACTTCTAAAGAGCGCATCTCCTCAAATACTTTAGATTTATGGGTATGATTTTCGATTAGCCGCTGTTCTAATCTTTTGCCATGTTCCTCTACATATTCTAGGTGTATAGACTGAAGAGTTCTTAAGCGGTCAAGAATTCCCCCAACAGTTGTTTTTGAGACCGTAATTCGGCCTCCTTTGTCCATAGCTCTATTAACTCGCTTTGACTGATTCCTAAAGCTGCTGATATTTGCTTCAAACGCTTCTTGGTTGTAGGGGTTACGGTTAAATGAATGCTGGCCTTCTTTTCCTGATGGATTGATTTTCTCGGCATTATATTTACTGCTTTTTTTCATTTTACATTCGTGAATAAATTTTACTCAAAACTCTTGACGTTTTTATTATACGAACGTATTATATAAATAATTAAGTAACGAACGTTATATTTTCAGGAGGTGAAGTCTAACTAAAGCAGTCCAAACAGTTAAAACCTAATGCTTAACTGACATAGCCTTTAAATTTCTCAGTGACTATCTAATGGATATCTTTTGGGGTGAGGCAATAATGCTGCATAACTTCACCCCTTTCTTAGTAAAAACACTTTTTCTTACTTTTTTATGATTGGAAACTTATACGACCACAAATTCGAGACTCCTTTCAATGACCAAGAACTTCCTAACTGGGCAGATGGATATCTAGATAAATTTTGCGATTTATTTTGGGACAACACCTGGAAAGAAGGCGATGAAGCGATCGCTTCTCTGGAAATAGATATGCTGGCCGACAGATATGCCTATATCAAAGAGGGCATGGCTTTGAGGGCTTTTCAAATTTATAAATTGTATAAAAATTTGGGGTATAAAACCTTCAAAGAGTATTGCCTTAAAGGCTTGAAAAAATCGGTCTATTACGTCAAACGAGTCATTAAAGCTGCTCAAATATCTTGGTCATTGATGCTGGAAGGATTTACCGAATTGCCAGACAACGTATCTCAAGCCCAAAAATTAGCCAGTTCTGCCAGTCAAGTTAGTGAGGAAGTTGATGAGACAGTGAGCTGTTGGCAAGAGGTTCTGGGTAAGGCAAAGCAAGAATCCAAACCCATTACAGCAAATTACATAGAAACTACTATTACTGGGGAAACTATACCGCCCCTCGCTACAGCAAAACTACCCAGAGACGTTTGGGATAAGTTAAAAGCTCAGGCCAAACAACAGGGAGTCAAGCCTGAAAAATTATTAGAAGATATTGTGGGGAATTATTTGGACCCAAAACAAGACTCTGACCCAGAGACTGAAGTAGAATCCGAGCCAGATTCTATAGACAAATCAAAAATCTCTATCTCTAAAACACCTAAGATTAAAGCCTGGGAAAAAGATTTACAGGATTTAGTCCAGGAAAAATATACTAACGAGGTTAACTACGACACAACCACAAACAGTTCCGCAATACCGGAAATTTTTCAATCAGATAGGGATATCTCCTCTGCCAGTAGAGGCCAAGTATGGCGACCTCCGACTTAAGGCCACTGGGAAAAAAACTTACTCTGATCATACTTATAAGAAATTGCCAATAATTCAGGCGTTCGCGGAGCGTGGCGTCAGCCATATTGCTCAATCGGAAAAGTCTCAACCAAAATCAAAACCACAGGCGATGGTTAATGTTGCTTCGGCCTTGGCCAAGTTAGAAAAAAGTTCCAGCACTTAAGACTTAATTTAGCGATCAGGTTATTTTCCCGGAGCGATCACCACATAATTAAAATTTAAGGATTAGTTAAACACAGAAAAAGCAAAAATAGCCAATAATCATGGAATTTCTTAACTTAGTAGAAGCAGAAAAACTAGCACCTTGGCGATCGCCCTTAGCCAGAGCTTTACATAGAAACCGAAGTCTAACTTATGCCCGTTATGTCCAATTAGCAACAGTCACTGCTGAAGGCCAACCCAAAAATCGTACCATCGTATTCCGAGGTTTTTTAGAAGAAACCAATCAGCTAAAATTCATCACTGACAGTCGTAGCAATAAAGTAGAACAAATCGAAAAAAATCCCTGGGCCGAAATCTGTTGGTACTTTCCCAAAACTAGAGAACAATTTCGCCTCACTGGGAAACTCTACCTAATCAAAGCAAATAATCCTGATCCTAAACTTGCTCAAGTCAGAGAAACAACATGGCAAGAAATTTCAGACAATGCTAGACAGCAATTTACTTGGCCTAATCCTGGAGAAAGTAAAGTAGAAATCGGTGCCTTTGAATTGTCCCCACCAAATCCTGCCTATCCCCTATCAAACTTTTATCTATTATTACTAAATCCAACAAAAGTCGAGCATCTAGAACTCAAAGGAGAGCCACAAAATCGTTGGCTTTATCAAATTGATAACTCTAAAACTTGGTCTACTCAAGATATAAATCCTTAAATTCCTTAGCCATAAAAAAATCTTGAATTGCTTAGTCTTGGGGATGACAGCTAGCATAATTAGCAGAAGATGCAGCGTCAGACTTAAGCACAATACACTGTGATAATTTACCTTGTAAATTTTCCACCTGTTGTTCAAGAGAATCAATTCGATCAACCAAAGCACGAATAACCTCAGCCTCAGAGTCAGGCAAACTACCATGCTCTAAAGGATTTACCTTAACTCCAGAACGATATACAACTCTCCCAGGCACTCCCACAACAGTACAGTCAGAAGGAACATCCCTAAGTACTACCGATCCTGCACCAATACGAACATTATTACCAATATTAATATTACCAAGAACCTTGGCACCCCCACCAATAACCACATTCTCACCTAAAGTAGGATGCCGTTTGCCAGTTTCTTTGCCAGTACCACCCAGAGTTACTCCTTGGTAAATTAGGCAATAGTTTCCGACAATAGCAGTCTCTCCAATAACTACACCCATACCATGGTCAATAAAAACTCCTTGGCCCACAACAGCTCCTGGATGAATTTCAATCCCAGTCAAAAAACGGCCTATGTGGGAAATTAAACGAGGCAGGAAAGGAATTTTCAGACTGTACAAACCATGAGCTAGGCGATGAAATATTAAAGCCTGAAGACCAGGGTAGCAAGTAAGAACTTCCAACCAGTTACGAGCTGCAGGGTCTCTATCAAAGATAATTCGGAAGTCAGTTAGAAGGGTATTAAACACGAGAATTTACCATCTTTGCTTGAGCAGATCATTTAACATTATACTTAAGGGTGAATCAAATAAGTTGTTCAATTTTTTTCGGAAAATACTATGTCGTTATTCTTGATAACTGTGGTATTGTTCTTCAGTTGGTTATTCACTTCTATCTTTGTCTTGGAACCAATGGACTTCATGCAATGGCTACATATTCCTCGATGGTTATTTCTGTCAATAATATTGTTAGTTGTTTCTTGGTGTTTAGGAGATTAATTATCGTTATTTATTGATGACTTTATTCTGATTATGGAATTGCATATTAGATATCAAGGATTTTCACTACATTTTGCTTTTGATGAAGCTCTAATATCCAGTCTCATTAATTAGATGTCATAAAAATGCTTTTCTCTATTCTCTTGATAATTTCTCAAAATTATTCCTATTTTTTACTCTGTTATCCATGCTCCGGTATCCCTAACAATTTTTTTATTTGTAGGTATTTAAAAAAGAGGCATGATATAGCAATTAGATTCAACTCTTCATATTTTTTCTGTTATTATACCTCTTCCAATTTTCAAACTAAAAATCAAATAAATGACAATATACTTCGTAAACATTCAGCTATTAGCAGTCAGTGCTTCCCTGCGGGATGCTACGCAAACAGCAATTAGTAATGAATAATTACTTCTCAGATTTAGGAAGGGGACTTTGGCAGTAACTTTGTATTCTTTCTGAATTTCAACGGTTGCTTTTACCTTCTCCAAAATTAATAGCTGATAACTAACGCAGTTCCAACCATAGGAGACTAGCTAATAGCTGACGGCTATTTGCGCAACATTCCACAGGAAATGCTTACTATACTTCTTAATAAAAGTCAAAATTTGCTTTTTTCATTAGACATATCCGAAAAAGAAAAAAATACCGAAAAAAGCCACAAAAAAAAGGGTGCATCTCATATTTGCAAAAATACTTTTTTTCCTATATATTCCCTATTCCCTATTCTATGTTGCCTGTTCCCTAAAAGCAATAAATTTTTGGCTTTATTCTTGCATTGAGATGCACCCAAAAAAAAGGAATTAATTTAAGAATAAAAGAAGAAAAATTCAAAATTAGCCAAAGATAGTAGTTGAACATCTAACAAGATTGTTAAAAGTTTTCAGAGTAGTTCAATAAAGATTCAGATTAAGAGGGAAAAAAATGAGCAAATAGTGAAGACAATATGTGGCTTAGTGAGACTGAACAAAGGAGGGTTAATCAGATAATCAAAAAAGTTGTAAACAAGAAATAAAAAAATCAAATATAAGGGGATACGCGACCCCTCCTAAAATTAAATGACAAGCTAGAAGTCCGAGATTTAAACCCAAGCTTTTAGCGCGCTGAAAACTGAGTGCTATTTGCAGAGCATTCCGGTACAAAAAATGCTGATAGCTAGTTAACTTTGATTACTTTGTTCTGCACTTTGAATTTTTATTTAAACTGCTGTAAAGTCTATCTAATTATCGTTTAACGACTAAAAGACAATTAATCTATTAGTCTATCTAATCATAAATCAATAAATCATGGTGCACGAATTTTCCTTTGCTTTTGGACTACGAAAAATAGAAGATAATAACCTCTCATCTCAAAAACATCAGTCACGCTCAATCTACCGAGCAATTGTGTTAATGCTATTAACCACAACCATAGTCGGTTTACAAGTTAGTCGTCTGGTTCAACTACAATTAATTCAAGGTCAACAGAATAGAGACCGAGCAGAAAACAACCGCATTAGGCCAATTTCCGTCCCATCCAATCGAGGACTAATCCTAGACCGTAATGACAAAGTCTTTGCATCTAATCGTCCCATCCGTTCC
This sequence comes from Okeania sp. SIO2F5, assembly GCF_010692685.1. Taxonomy (NCBI): domain Bacteria; kingdom Bacillati; phylum Cyanobacteriota; class Cyanophyceae; order Oscillatoriales; family Microcoleaceae; genus Okeania; species Okeania sp. SIO2F5. The sequence continues at coordinate 24,641 of NZ_JAAHGU010000047.1, forward strand.
ATCTATTTATGGCCAAAAGAACAATCCAAAGAGCAATGGAAAATTACTGCAGCAAAACTCAGCACCATAATTGATATACCCGCCGAAAAAATCATTCAAAAAGTAGAGCAGGCTATAAATTCAGGAGAAAAGAATGTAAATATTAGCCATGAAGTGAATCGTGATACTTTTGTAACCTTACAGGAAAGAGCTGCGGAATTTTCCGGTGTAGAAGTGAGGTCGGAATCAACTCGTTATTATCCTCATGGACAATTAGCATCTCATATAATTGGATACCTTGGCGAAGCTACATCAGAAGAACTAAAAGCTAACCCAGAATATCAAATGAGAATGATGGTTGGTAGATTAGGGGTTGAAGCAAGTGCTAATAATTTACTTGGAGGAAAATGGGGTAAGCGTTTGATAGAAGTCAATGCCCAAAATCAGGAAATAGGTAGTCTCGGAGAAATTAAACCTCAAGCAGGAAAGACAGTAAATTTAACTCTTGATATAGACCTTCAGAAAAAAGCAGAAAAAGCTCTAGGTTTTCGTAAGGGAGCAGTAGTTGCTCTAGATGTGAATACGGGGGAAATTTTAGCAATGGCCAGTTATCCCAGATTTAACCCCAATGTGTTTACGAAACCTATGTCTCAAGCCAAATGGCAAAATATTCATAGTCAGGAGCAATCATTTTTAAATCGGTCTCTCCAAGGTTATCCTCCAGGCAGTACTTTTAAAATAGTGACTTCTTCAGCGGCCATGGGGTCTGGAAAATTTTCACCATATTCTCTTGTTTATACCTCTGACTCAATTTATGTTGGAGGTATTAGTTTTAATGAACATAGTGGAGGATATGGTTCAATTGGTTTTAGAAGCGCATTAGCCTATAGTAGTAATACCTTCTTTTATAGAATAGGTATGGCTATTGGACCTCAAGAAATAATTAAATGGGCACATCAGCTTGGTTTGGGTGGTGAAAATTTAAACCTTTTGGGCATACCCGCAACATACAATGGTTTAATTCCTACTGAAGAAGATAAACGTAGGATTTATAATGATGATTGGTATTTGGGTGATACAGTAACTATGGCAATTGGCCAGGGTCTGGTTTTGGTGACACCATTAGAGTTGGCAGTAGCAGTAGCAGCGATCGCTAATGGTGGTAAACAGATTAAGCCTCACTTGTTAGCAAATGAAACGAATAGTCCAAAAATGAAGCCTACTCCCACAGGGTTGAAACCTGAACAGATAAAGATTATTAGAGAAGGGATGATTGATGCAGTTTATTATGGTACAGCACAATCTCTTAATGACGGTACTATTCCTCTGACAGGAGGGAAAACGGGAACCTCAGAAGTAATTGGACAAAGGTCTCACTCTTTATATGTTGGTTTTGGGCCAGCTTATCAGTCAAAAATTGCGATCGCTGTCATTGTGGAGAATGGAGGTTATGGTTCTGTTTCTGCTGCTCCTGTTGCCAAACAGGTTTTTCAAACTTATTTCAGCAAGTATAATGAAGATCAATCAAACTAGATTGTAACTTGGGATTTTATATTTTTGATTGAAGGAAGAAGAAAGAAGAAAGAAGAAAGAAGAAAGAAGAAAGAAGAAAGAAGAAAGAAGGAAGAAGCAAAAATCTTACGTTGTCTGAACAAGAAGTGTTCCTTTGACAAAAAAGAGAATTAATGACTTAAAAACTGGTATTGAAGTCATTAATTATGACTCCTGACTTCTAATACCATGTCCGGTAGCATCGGTATTGTAAGCGTGAAGGTAAGGAAGACCGAAGTTGGAAGAGGGAAGAAGACTTAAAAGCTTGAAAAAACTTAAGTTTCCTGTAGATATTCGCCCTTGATTTTACACAAACGATACCAGCGCACATAACATAATACCATATCCGGTTTACACAGGAGGTTGATTAAAAGGGTAAAGCAGCTATGCTGATGCACTACCCTAATTTGGAAAAAGAATGTTACGAACATAGGACTTACGCACCTCAAGGTATCTTCGTCATTGCGACCCATAGGGAAGAATCTCAACTCGTAGTTTTTCGTACCTCATGCGTAAGTCCTAGAATAAATAATCAGGGCAGTTAAAAGACACCTACAGCAAATGTCACTTGAAATAAAAATATAAATTCTGACCTAATAAATGGTATCAAAGCTTATTCATTCTGACTCCTAAGAAATAACCTAGTTATTTGTACCAAACATTTATCAATTTGGTATAATCCTTTTGTTTGATTTATTGGCGTTGGTGACATCCTCTCCGGCCTGAAGGCGCGGAGATTCCTACTGAACCGTAGCTCTTCGGTGGGTTGACGTTTTGCTGGCGCAAAGCTCCGCTAACACAGGCTGCTGCTAGCTTGACGCTAGTCTTATGCTTGCCTCCACGTCCGTTTAATGTCTCGGACTGCCTGCCCGCGACTAATATATTTATTGCTGTATTCTCGTCTCTGTCGTGTTTGGCACCACAATTAAGGGATTCCCATTCTCGCACTTGAAGGTCTAATTTGCCTCTACGAAAACCACAACATGAACATTTTTGAGTCGTCGCCTCCCAACGACTAATTATTCTCAAATCACGACCATACTTTTCTGCTTTTCCTTCTAAGAAAGTTCTAAATTGTCGCCAACCTAAATCAGATATAGCTCTGGATAATTTGCGGTTTTTTACCATGCCATAAACATTCAAATCCTCTAAAACAACTGTTTGGTTTTCACGAATTATTTTAGTAGATAATTTATGCAGAAAATCTGTCCTTGTATCTTTTAATTTACTATGAAACTTAGCTACTCTAGCCCGTGCTTTTTCATACCTTTTAGACCCTTTAGTTTTATTAGATAATGACTTACTTAACTTTCGATACTTCTTAATCCATTTTTTCAACGGTTTTGGTGCATCAATCTTTGTACCATTGCTGAATGTTGCAAAGGTTTTAATACCTAAATCTATGCCTACTGAATTATCAGTTTTTGGTAAAGCTTCTGGTTGTATTTCTACGACAAAACTAAGAAAGTATCTATTAGCTGAATCTTTAATAACTGTTACTGAGCTAGGCTCACTGGGTAGTTTTCTTGACCAGGCTACTTTCAGCTTTCCAATCTTGGCTAAATAAACTTTATCTTGGTGTACTTTAAACCCCTTCAAGGTAAACCTGGCAGTCTGTTTTGATTTTCTGCTTTTAAATTTGGGAGGTTTTATGGCTTGGCCTTTTTTCTGACCTTTTGTAGAACTAAAAAAGTTTTGATAAGCTTGGTTTAAATCATTCAATGATTGCTGTAATGGCACAACTGAAACCTCTGATAACCATTCTCTATCCTCCACCTTTTTAGCTTTAGTAATAAACTGTTTTTGTAGTTCAGAGTTAGCAGGTTTCTTCTCTCCTAATTTGTATTTTTCTTGACAGCAAGCTAGACTATCATTCCAGACAACGCGGACGCAACCAAATAGCTTTGATAATCGGTATTTTTCTCCCGGTGTTGGATATATACGGTACTTAAATCTAGCTTTCATAGTATGACTTTAAACTAACAATATGATAACATAGTTGTTGAAGAAAAACCAATTTAAAAGTCGCCCTTCTAGGGCGAGGCTTCAAACCCCATTTTTCGGTGAAAAGAGGTATGATCTCATGTCTGGATAAGAGCGTGATAAAACTCTGTGACCTTTATGCCACCAAAAAACTTTCTCCTTCTACTCGGGGTTTCTGATTATTTCTTCCCTCCTAACTCAGTCCTCCTGACTTCCCCTTCTGGGAGGGACGCGTGGGTGGGTTGACTCCTAAAGAATTAAGATAAATATCATACACGCGCTTTACCAACGCTGATTTATTTGAGGAATCAAATAAAAACTATTTAGCTTAACTAGAACTACGGTGATTTATCCTGTTCCTGAAAAGCATTAATTATCTCAACCGAATCTTCCCCTAATCGAACAGTAAAATCAGAACCAATTTCACCAATAGAAGCAGGCTCAATATTACCAAAACCCAAAGCATTTTTCACAACTTCAGCAGACTCCAAATAACCCCCTTGAACAATAATTTGAGTCAAAGGTTCTTTGTCAGGCCAATCAGAAACTACATAAACATTGTAGAATCCTTGATCCCTCAAATATTGAGCAAAATTTGTCGCTGCTTGAGAATTACTAGAGGCATTTTGAACAGCTATTTTAGCCTCTAAAGACAAAGTTTCATTAACTTTTATCGGATAAAATAGATCGTTATAATTAAAATCTTCTAACTTGAAATTAAAATATTGTTCAAGGATTCGGTCTCGACCAGGTTGATCTATAATCCAATAGCTAGTCAAATACTCATCACTAGAACTAGCTCTTCCTGGCAACATTACCATTCTCAAATCATCTCGTTCTAAATCAAGACTAAAACTTACCAAAGCTAACATTTCAGGAAAACTTAAATTAGTATCAACATACTTCAGCATTACCTGAATAATATGAGGCAACCGAGGTAAAACTGCCACATTAGTAACGCGGTTTCGGAGCGCCTTGAGCAAAACTTGTTGTCGTTGAATACGACCAATATCTCCATGAACTTCTTCTCGGAAACGAGCAAATTGTTCTGCTTGTTCACCATTGAGAGTTTGCCAACCAGACTTTAAATCTATTTTTAGCTGCTGAGTATTATCAGTATAAGACATAGGTTGAGGAACAAAAATTTCTATCCCACCAAGTTGTTCCACTAATTCTCGAAACGCTCCCTTACTAACTCGCACATATCGGTGAATCTCAAAACCACTTAAAGTACTCTCTAAAACACTTTCTACGAGTTTTGGCCCACCATAAACATTAGCTTCATTAATTTTAGCAATACCAATTTTGGGAATTAGGACTTGAGTATCTCGTGGTACTGAAAGTAAACTGACAGTCTGAGTAGTGGGATTAGCTTGTACTAATAGTAAAGTATCGCTACGACCCTCAAACACATCTGGAGAATTTTCTGCCACCCCTGAGACTTGGTCAATTCCCATAACCAGAATATTCATCGGTTGTGAGAGTTGGTAAGGCAGACCCTTACGCCATAGGACATCTGAAGTAAATTTCTGGAGTAGTTGGCTGAAAAACTGTGGTTCAACCGGAGCAAATAGAGCAGTTATTGCCCCAAAAGAAGTAGTTGTAGTTCCACTCAACACTAATACAAGTATCCAGAACCACAATTTGTGCCAAATAGACCGGGACTTAGTAGAAGAAGTATTATTCATAATAAAAGTTAAAAGTTAAAAGTAAGATTATTGGTGTAACTATAGCCGTTTGTGTCCAAGTTAATGGCTATAAATGGAATAAATAGGGCTTGCTGATAAGCTATCAAAGTATTGAAATATAAAGGTTTCAGCCTTATTATGTTTAAAAAAAGTCCCAGCTTTTCGGTCAAGAAAGCTCAAAAAACTAGCATTTTGTGCAGACAAGGACAGAAAAATTAAGGGACAATTCTTCCAACTACATCCTCTGTAATTCCCATTTATCCTGACTCGGTCCTCTCCCTCCTGGGAGGGGGAGGGGCGAGGGGTGGGTTGACTCCTACCCTCACCCATAAGACTTTTTCAGCAAACCCTAAATAAAGATATAGACCACTTCTGAATTGGTAATAATTAATAACTGAGTCTAAATGCCAACTACTCAATTCCCTACTTCCTAAAAACTGAGAATTTTGTATTTCACAAACTATTAAACCGCTATAATATTGAAAGTTTTAGAATCTCCTCAAAAAATCAGCAAATGCCATAATTGGGTAATATCATGTCCGGTTGAACAGTTATAAAATAAATAACGACGGAGGAAGACCGACTCAAGAGGACTGAGTCAGGAGGGAAGAAAGAAAAAGGAAGAGGAAGAACAGCAGAAGAAAGAGAAAGTTTTTTGATCACGCTCTTATCCGGACATAATATAACTTGGGAAAAACTGGCAATGAGAATTTAAGATTGAATAGTCTAATCTATTAATTAATCTAAAATCTGATGATACCTGTAATTCTTGCTGGTGGTAAAGGAGAACGTTTTTGGCCCTTAAGTCGAAAGCATCGACCCAAACAGTTTCTTTCTCTGGATGGCAGTGGTAAAAGTTTATTACAAACAACAGCAGAGAGATTACTCTCATTATCTAACAATTGGGATGGTTTATGGGTTGTAACATCCGCAATGTTGGCCGAAGGTGTAGCACAACAGTTACCCCAGATGCCAAAGGAAAATATATTGGCAGAACCAGAAGGAAGGGATACAGCTCCTGCTGTTGCTTGGACAGCTATAGAGACTGCACGTCGTTATGGGGAAGATGCAGTAGTGGGGTTTTTCCCTGCTGACCATTGGATCGGGGAACCGGAAGTATTCCAGAAGACCTTGGAGGCAGCAGCTGAGTTGGCAATGAATCAGGAGGCTATTGTTACCCTAGGTGTGAAACCCTCTTTCCCTTCTACAGGTTATGGATACATTGAACAGGGAAAAGAAGCAGGAAATTTTGGTGGGTTTGATGCTTATAGGGTGGCGCGGTTTACGGAAAAGCCTAACCGAGAGAAGGCTGAGGAGTTTTTAGCAACGGGTCGTTTTAGTTGGAATGGCGGTATTTTTGTGTTCCGGGTGGGGGTCATGTTGGCTGAGTTACGAAAATATGCGCCGACGATGATGACTGTTTTGGAGGCGATGGGTGCTGAGGGTTATTCTCAGTTGGAGAAGAAGAGTATTGATTATGCGGTGATGGAGAAGACTGATAAGGCTTTTGTGTTACCTGTGGCTTTTGGTTGGGATGATTTGGGTGACTGGAATGCTTTGGAACGTTTGGTTAAGGGTGATGGAGTGAATGTGGAGTTGGCTAATCATTTGGGGTTAGATACGGAGGGGTCGATTTTTTATGCCACGAGTGATGATGATGCTATTGTGACTATTGGTTTGGAGGATGTGGTTGTTGTTAGGGATGGGAATGTGACTTTGATTGTGAAAAAGGAGCGATCGCAAGATATTAAGCAAGTTTTGAAGAGTTTGGCTAATCATCCTAAGTTTAAGGATTTATTATAGTAGGAAGGAAGGAAGTAAGGAAGAAGGACTTACACACGGACGCTACCTGTAGGGGCAATTTATGAATTGCCACTACAAAAAACACGGCCTTGATTCAGCAAGGGATGAATCTAGAGCGGATAGAAAGTCTCAAAAATTAAGATATTGAATCAAAGTCTAATCAGCGATTTTGTTACTCTAATATCAAATCCGGTTGAATACTTATTATATAGTTGGCACAGATGGGGAGATGGGGAGATGGGGAGGTAGTCCGATTTAATATTGAAGTGTGGTATAGAATTATAAACATATACTGTATAACCGGATTCTATATAACTCTATATTCTTCGTAATTCCTGTTAGCTTTGGCGCAATTTAAAGCAGCTAAAGCAAAATCAACATTTGTCTTAGCTTGTAGATAATTTAATTGAGCGATCACTAACCTTGCCTCTTCGTGAAGAATTGCATCTCCATCAATTCCAGAAGACTGTAGAGAAAATATTAATTTCTTCTGTTTGGAAACTGTAGCGCTTTGTAGGTTGGGTAGAACGAAGTGTTAACAGAGCTTATCCGTTAGGATAAACCCAACAACAAGCTTGTGTATGTTGGGTTGCGCTATCACTTAACCCAACCTACAGTATTATAACTGCTTACTTCATGGATAGAGAGTTCAAGGGTTTTTTTCTTTTCTAGTAGCGTTCGCGGAGCGTTGCCTCAGCAGTATCGCCTCTCCCCAACTCTGTCGCTTAAAATTTCTCCAGCTTGCGTCTGCCTCGACTTTATCTTTAAGTCATCGAGGTTGCTGAGAGTTAAGTTGATTTTCAAGCATCTGGGAATGTCACTGCTTTTTTTCTCTAAAGGTTGACTCTCTACTTTTGGTATTGATACAGCAGAAGGAACTGGAATTGGAATTAGTTTGTTTGTAATTGCAGTACAGGCGGTGATTGAGGTAGAGAAAATCTCTTCAAAACCACCAATAAAACACCATAATAAACCTTAATTCATTTCCCATTACTTGAGGTATGAGATTTTGGGCAATATTTTCTATTCTTAATAATTCCCTGATACCCAAAAATTTTTGATGTCATTACTAAGGTAAAATTTGCTCTGGGAGAAAGCCATTATCTAACAAAATACTCTCTAAATTTGCACCATTAAAACAAGTTTTGGTTAAATTTTCTAACCCTAAATTATCTCGTTTAGCTAATATTTCTGATTCTTGCGGTTCACAATTTAATAAGTCTGCCATATCCCGCAAACTTCGACGATAAAATAGGGTATAACAAGCATGATAATTAATAATATCTGGATGATAAACTTCTGTAAAAGCAGCAACATAAGAATAACGAGCAATTGCTTCTGGTTTCAATAAATTATGAGCGTGTTGGTCAATGGCAGAAATATCCCAAAGTTCCATATTTCTTTGTCCCAAAATTATCTTTTACGATAGCGCTATGCGCAACTGAGAAGTCAAAAGTAATCTCTGGCTAATTTTTCCCTGTAGTTGAATATTCAAGTTGACAAACTGTCCCTAAAATTAGCAAACTTATCCAAAATTCTCAGATACTAGATTTATCACCAATAGTTTTAGGAAGCAGATAATGACATCTATACAATCTCCCACCTCCTGGCAAATGAGCGATCGCGAACGTGCCAATCTCAAGCAAGTAACAATCTACGATTCAGTTCAATCTCTCTCAGAAATATGGCCACTGGCTGCCAAACATTATAATCAGACCATCGCCCTCCATGACCCCCATGCCAAACCAGAAGTCAAATTTACTTATGCAGAATTAAACCAACAGATTCAAAAATTTGCTGCTGGTTTACAATCATTGGGGGTTGTCCCTACGGAAAATGAAGCGTCAATACCTCCGAGAGTGGCCTTATTTGCTGACAATAGCCCTCGGTGGATGATTGCCGACCAAGGTATTATTGCTGCAGGGGCAGCAGATGTGGTGAGAAGTGGGACTGCAGATATCGAAGAATTGGCTTATATTCTTCAACATAGTGGCAGTGTGAGTTTAGTCGTGGAAAATTTGGCCTTGTTGAAAAAATTGAGCGATCGCCTGCAAGACTTACCTATACATTTAATTATTCTGCTATCCGATGAAGAGCCAAACCCTGACGAAAACCTACCTGTAGTCAAATTTTCTCAAGTCATTGCTACAGGAGAAGACCGCCCCCTGAAACCCACTAAGCAAAACCTGGAAACTCTTGCTACTTTGCTCTACACTTCTGGCACAACTGGCAAACCCAAAGGTGTAATGCTGACTCATGGCAACCTGCTCTATCAAATTAATGTTCTCGGGGCACTTATTCAACCCAATCCAGGAGAATATACCCTAAATATCCTACCGACTTGGCATACGTTTGGTAGAACAGGGGAATATTTTTTACTCTCCCAAGGTTGTACCCAAGTTTATACTAATAAACGTTCTCTGAAAAAAGACTTCCAAGAATATAAACCCCACTATGTGACCAGTGTGCCTAGAGTTTGGGAATTAATTTATGAAGGAGTACAAAAACAACTCAGAGAACAACCAGCCAATAAACAAAAATTAGCTCAATTTTTCCTGGGCATAAGTCAACGTTACATTGAAGCTAGGCGTATTAGTCAAGGATTAGTTTTGCAACTTGACCCACCATCTCAGTCTCAGAAATTGCTGGCTACTTTGCAAAGTTGGGTATTATTACCTCTTCATAGTCTGGGAGAAAAAATCATTTATAAAAAAATCCGCCAAGCTACTGGGGGTCGCCTGAAATTTGCCATAAGTGGGGGTGGTTCTCTAGCGATGCACTTAGAAAATTTCTTTGAAATAGTTGGTATAGGCTTATTGGTAGGATATGGTTTAACCGAAACTTCTCCAGTTTTGACTGTTCGACACTATTGGAACAATCTCCGGGGGTCTGCTGGTAAACCCATTCCAGCTACTGAGATTAAAGTAGTAGATCCAGAAACGAACAAAACTCTGACAGTTGGTAATAAAGGTGTGGTTTGGGCACGGGGGCCACAAATTATGGCTGGTTATTATCAAAATCCCGAAGCTACTGAGAAAGTTATTGACTCCGAAGGTTGGTTTAATACTGGCGATATTGGTTGGATAACTCCAGATAATGATTTGGTATTAACTGGTCGGGCAAAAGATACAATTGTTCTGACTAATGGGGAAAATATTGAACCTCAGCCCATTGAAGATGCTTGTGCCCGCAGTCAATATATTGACCAAATTATGCTGGTGGGGCAAGACCAGAAATTTTTGGGTGCTTTAGTCGTGCCTAATATTGAAGCAGTGGAACAATGGGCTATTCAACTTAATCCTTCAGAATCTCAACCACAGATTGATTGGGAAAGTCAGACGATTCAAGAATTGTTCCGCCAGGAATTGAATCGGGAGGTAAAAAATCGCCCCGGATATCGGCCTGATGACCGTATTGGACCATTTCGCTTGATTCTGGAACCGTTTACGGTAGAAAATGGCATGACAACCCAAACGATGAAGATCAAACGTCCCACTGTCACGGACCATTACCGCGATATGATTAACAAAATGTTTGATTAATGACTTTGGAGATTTTAGATTTTGGATTGAGTATCATCTAGATGTTCTGAAATCTTAAAGTCTAAAATCAATATTCTCGTCCTTATGTGCAAACAAAAATAAACTGACAAGAACAATTTTTATGGAGTATTCTCAAACACAATTACTTTTAAAGCGAGCGATTAACGTTAGAGTAGTCGTTACCCCACGCTGGAAAGAAGAAGCCCAACAACAACTACAAACCCAAATTAATAATTTAGATAGCCAATTACAACAGATTGAAATACAAGGGCAAAAGGCAATTGCTGAAATTAGAAAGCAAAGTGTACAACCTCCAGGCCCTCAAGTACAACAGCAGATTAATAATATACAAGCACAGATCGGCCAAAAGAAAAATGAATTTGTAGAGCAGAAAAATCAAGCTTTACAACAATTACAACAAGTACAAACTTTGGAATTAGAGCAAGAAGTTAGTCAAGGTCAAATTGAAAGTGTATTTACTGCAGATGTAGGAGATAATTTGATCAAGAAAATGCAAGTAGAAGTTCTCCTGCGTGATGGGGTAATTGAAGAAGTGCGAGGTGAGGTTTAGAGGGAAAAAAGAAGGTGATAGGTGTTAGGTGAAAAAAGTTTACTGTCCTATCCAAGACCTATAATCGGGAGGTGGCAGGTTCTAAGTGAGAAAAACGTAGGAATGAGGACTCAATAAAGTCCAGATTTTTTTTGAATAACTCACATAATTTTGAATTTGGATAATTTAACTTGTGTAGATAATAAAATCCTTATTCCTGACTGCGCTACCTACAACCTAAAACCTTCTTACTTAACACCCCAATCATATTGTGGACAACCCTCATGATGATCGGGTTTGACACAAGGGTTGCTCCAAACATTGTTATAGCAGGGAACAGGGAAAAGCGGTGCGAACCCGTGTCGGCGACAGATGTAACAGAAACTGCACCAAGAGAAGGAAAAATGAAAAAAACATTTCCCCGTGTTTGATTCATAATCACTCTATGTCCTAACCAACTCGTTCTTTGCTATAGGTAAAATCTTGTTACCTACAATCTACAATCTACGACCTACGACCTTCCACCTTCTACTTGAAAAAGGTGTTAGGTACTAGATGTTAGGTAAAATCTTGTTACCTACAACCTACCACCTTGCTTGAGAGCGTAGCGACAATTATTTATCAATAAAAAAACAACGGAAAACTAACATGATTAACGAAGTATTCATGCCTGCCCTTAGTTCGACTATGACCGAGGGTAAAATTGTTTCTTGGCAAAAATCCACTGGTGATTGGGTGGAAAAAGGAGAAACAGTAGTAGTAGTTGAATCAGACAAAGCAGATATGGATGTAGAATCCTTTTTCTCTGGATATCTGGCCAATATAATTGTAGAAGCTGGTGATGTAGCAGCCGTAGGGTCTACAATCGCTTTATTGGCTGAAACAGAGGCAGAAATTGAAACAGCCAAACAGCAAGGAGGTGCTACAACCAAGCAAGAAACTGCTCCCGCTGCTTCTACTGCTGCAACTGCCGTTGCTACAGCCCCCTCTTCTGTCACAACAGAAACAAAAGAGAACAACGGTCGCCGTAATGGACGGATTATTGCTTCCCCTCGTGCCCGGAAGTTGGCCAAAAAATTGAAGGTAGATTTAAGTACTCTCAAAGGTACTGGCCCTCATGGTCGAATTGTGGCAGAAGATGTAGAAATGGCAACAGGTAGTACTCCAACTTCAGTTGCTGCATCTGCGAAGACCGCGACTCCCGTTATTCCTACTCAACCATCTATTCCTACTGCCCCACCTCCACCATCTGCACCTCCAACTCCGATAACTCCTGGACAAGTTGTCAAGATGAATACTCTGCAAAATGCAGTGGTGCGAAATATGATGGTCAGTTTATCTGTGCCTACTTTCCATGTTGGTTACACGATCGCTACAGATAACTTAGATGGGTTGTATAAACAGATTAAGTCTAAGGGTGTGACGATGACTGCGATGTTAGCAAAAGCCATAGCAATGACTTTGCAACAACATCCTTTATTAAATGCTGCTTATGTGGAAGGAGGTATTCAGTATCCTTCTGGGATTAATATTGCAGTGGCAGTGGCAATGCCTGATGGCGGTTTGATTACACCAGTATTGCAAAATGCTGACAAAATGGATATTTATTCTTTATCTCGCACTTGGAAAGGTTTAGTAGAAAAGGCGCGGGCAAAGCAGTTGCAACCGGATGAATATAGCACTGGTACGTTTACTCTTTCTAACTTAGGAATGTTTGGAGTAAATCAGTTTGATGCAATTTTACCACCTGGTCAGGGTTCAATTTTAGCGATCGGTGCATCTCAACCCCAGGTAGTAGCAACTGCTGATGGGATGATTGGAGTTAAGCGACAAATGCAGGTAAATATTACTTGCGACCATAGAATTATTTATGGTGCTGACGCTGCTGCTTTCTTACAAGATTTAGCAAAATTGATTGAAACTAACCCCCAGTCTTTGACTATGTAGGTGAGTAACGAGACACTGGTGGCATTGAGTTTTATGCCATCAGTGATAGCGCTGTGCGTAGGCAACAGCTCATCTGGCAACAGGGGGAATGAAAAACCGATTATATCAGACTTTTAGCTATTGGATACCTCCTGTAATTTGTAAATATCCCAGCGCACATTGCTGTACTCCCCATCTCCCTACACTTCCCCATCTCCCCACACTCCCCACACTTAGGGTGGTGCTTTGGGGCTGAGAATAACAACATATTCCCCGCGATCGCTCTGCTGAATAAAGACAACGGGAGGATGAGCATTTGGTGGAGCATTTTTTGGCAAAGAGGGGAATATGTAATATTGACCATCTCTATCGATTAGCAGTCGCCACTGGCAACAAAACAATCAACAATTACAAGCTCTCTATGCCAAAATAGAAGATGAATGGAGTACCCAACTTTCCGAACAAATTAACCAGTTACAAGCAGAAACCAACCAACTCGCTACCGACATTACCAATAAATACCCAGAAGTTGCCGAGCTTTTTGAATTCAAACCCGAAGATATTGACAAACTCAAAGCCAATATTGCACCGGATACCGTTGTTATTCAACCTGCTCTTTTAACTGGTATTGCAAATGTTCCCGATAGCATCGCCATATTCCTTGTGATCAGAGACAAACCCACCATAGTCAAAAAAGTACCCATCGATGCCGAAGAATTCGATCACCTTCTCACCGAATATCGCGCCCAACTAGAAAACCCCAACGATGACTACCATGACCTTAACCAAGAAAAACTCTACGACTATCTCATTCGTCCCATGGAAACAGAAATAACAGCTTATTCTCCCAAACAACTCGCCATTATTGCCACGGGAAAACTCCGCTATATTCCCTTTGAAACCCTCTACGACAAAGAATCAGTCAAAGATTGAAATCCATGGCTTGGCTGTATCTTGCCTGTTGCCTGTTGCCTGTTGCCTAAAACCTAGAATTTTGTACCTCACACTTTTTGGGAATTCCTATACCAGGTCTAATTAATTAGAGATCATAAAAATGCTCTTCATCAATTATCTTGAAAATCTATCAAATTTCCCCTGACTCTGTAGGGACGTTGCATGCAACGTCCCTACCTTCCTACTCCCTGTTTCCTATAGACAAAATATAAAAATTAATGTAAACTTAATGTTTTTACCAACAGAGTTTAAATCAGCGGAAAATCAATCATGAAAGCAGTTGTCATGACATCACCAGGAGCGCCGGAAGTTTTACAAGTGCAACAAGTTACTGACCCTGTAATTGAAAATGACCGAGAAATATTAGTACGTTTAAAAGCTGCCGGAGTAAATCCTATTGATACAAAATTACGCACTCGTGGCACTTTTTTCCCAGATCAAAAACCAGCTATTTTAGGATGTGATGGTGCCGGTATTATAGCAGAAGTTGGTAAAAATGTAGAAAATTTTCAAGTGGGAGATGAGGTTTATTTTTGTCATAGTGGCATCGGAGCAACTCCTGGAAATTATGCTGAATTGACTGTTGTTGATGAAAGATTTGTGGCTAAAAAACCAACTTCTTTAACCTTTGTTGAAGCTGCTGCTGCACCTTTAGTTTTAATTACTGCTTGGGAATCTTTGTATGACAGAGGAAAATTAGAAGCTGGCAGAAAAGTGTTAATTCATGGTGGTGCAGGTGGGGTTGGTCATGTGGCTATACAGTTAGCAAAATTACAAGGCACTGAGGTTGCTACTACTATTAGTTCAGAAGAAAAAGCAGATTTTGTCAAAAGTTTAGGTGCAGATTTAGCGATTTTTAAGAATACAGATTTTGTGCAGGCCGTGTTAGATTGGACGAATGGGGAAGGGGTAGATTTAGCTTTTGATACTGTTGGTGGAAAAGTTTTTTATGACACTATTCCAGCAGTGAAAGTTTATGGCGATATAGTGACAATTTTAGAACCGGATACTAACTTAGGAAATTTGAAGATTGCTAGGCAAAGAAATCTGCGAATAGGGTTGGAATTAATGTTAACTCCAATGATGAAAGGTTTGATGGAAGCTCAAGTAGACCAAGCTAACATTTTGCAACAGTGTGAGCGGTTATTTGACCAAGGAAAATTAAATATTCATGTGAATAAAACTTTTGCTTTAGATGATGCAATAGAAGCACATCGAATGTTGGAAGCAGGGTCGATGGTTGGTAAAATTGTTTTGACTATTTAGCCACTACGCGGAAGTCAAAAGTCAAAAGTCAAAAGTAGGGAATAGGGGACAATTTAATAGGTTCTCAAGATAATTGATAAGAGCATTAATATTTACGTTTAATTAATTAGACTTGATATTAAATTTAGGATAAACAAAGACAAGATATCTGCTCCTAAAACTGTCTGAATATTATCTAAATTTTCGAGTTATTTTTGATTTGATTGAGAAGAATTTTAATTATTAAATGGCAAGTTTTATTGGAAATTAAAAGGCGTAATTTCAGTTATCAGTTATCAGTTAACAGTAGCTTCTGGAATAGGGAAGCTTGAAAATACGGAATTTTCTTTTCTTTATCCCCTTGAAAAGGGAGGCTTGAAACCTAATTTTCTGGTCAATAGTTAAGGCTGACTCAAAAATAGCTAAATATAACCAATACTAATTTATCTGATTGTTTTTCATAATAGTACAGCCAAAAAAATTTAGCTTGATCATGGCATATTTGCATAATTCTCCATCATTAACTAATTTATAGGTCAATTCAGAATTTAAAAGTTATAGCAAATGCCATTACTATTAGAACTTATAGAATATTTCAAACAAGGCAAGATTGACCTTCTTCTTTCTTAGTTATCCCTTCTCCTTTTTTCTTTCTTGCTTATACCCTATATCTTCTTCCCTCTTCCCTCTTCCTTCTTCCTTCTTCCTTCTTTAAACGTCGCTAGACTAGAAAAATATTGTTGGTAAATAGCGTATAATACTACAAGTTAACTTGAGGAGAAATTCCAAACATGACACGAGCTATCATGGAAACTGAAAAGGGAATCATTAATCTAGAATTATTTGATAATGATGCTCCTAATACTGTGAAAAATTTTGTTGAACTAAGTGAAAAAGGATTTTATGATGGCTTAAATTTTCATCGTGTTATTCCTAATTTTATGATTCAAGGTGGTTGTCCTAACGGTACAGGAACAGGTGGCCCTGGTTATAAAATTAAATGTGAAATTAATAATAATAAACATTTGGCCGGAACTTTATCAATGGCTCATGCTGGTCGCGATACAGGCGGTAGTCAATTCTTTATTTGTCACTCTCCCCAACGTCATTTAGATGGTGTTCATACAACTTTTGGCAAAACAGAGGATATGGATGTTGTAAATGCTATTAGACAAGGTGACAAAATTCTTTCTGTGAAGATTGAAAAGTAGTTTTTCTCTGTTGATAAATTGAAGAAAATAGGGAGTGGGGTAGAGAAAGAAAATACATTTCAAAACCTTTCCTAATTAGACCAGTTTGATCTAGTTGTAGCTCTTTATTTATTATTATTAGACTAGGGATGTTTTGTGGAATGTCCCTACTTTTTTATCTCAGGACGGAATGCTGTGCAAACAGGCAGAGGTACTGATAACTGATAACTGATAACTGATAACTGATAACTGAAATGACTCCTTACTCCTTAAAATAACCAAGAATCAAAGTAATTAGCAGGTGAAGCAGTATCCTGGAGAATTGAAACTTGGTCTAAATTTAAATTTGATAATTCATCAATCATTTTTATCTCATTTGCTCTGTCAACTAAGGGAAAAGAAAATTGATGATAATCTTGAATAAATTGAGCTTTTTCTCTAATTTCTGCTTTATTCACAGGATAACTGCGAGTACCAATAATAATTGTATTTTTGCCGCTCGTATGACAGATATAAATGGAAGGAAAGACAGTTTTAATAGTTTTTATATACTCTGCTTCAAAGTCATTACTTTTTAAGGTATTTACGACTATAACCCCAGACTTTGATAGATGGCGATCGCACAGCTCATAAAATTCTTTAGTAGCTAAATTATAAGACATATAGCCATTACCAAAAGCTACATCAATCATCATAATATCATACAGATTATCCCGGTCTTGTTGTTCTAAATATTCTCTACCATCCTGAATTTTTACCTTTAATCTGTCATTTAATTCTACCCCAAAAAATTTCTGAGCTATTGACAATATACTCGCATCAACCTCTGCACATTCAATTATTGTATCTGGAAAATAATGGTGAAAAACTTGAGGAATACTACCCCCTCCAAAACCTGCTATATAAATTTTTTGTGGTTGACTATTCCAGACCAAAGCTAACATCATTGCTTGAGTATAAGGAAAAATTAAATATGTGGGATTATCCAAATTAAGTATAGATTGAACCCAATTCATTTTTAAAGTTACTTGTTCTACTAATACCAATTGAATGATAAATTTGATTTTTTTTATAGTTAAAAAATGTATGCCAGAAGGTTGAGAAAAAATTATTCCATCTGGTTGTTCGTATACCCAAGAAATTCTTTGCTTAATCGCTTCTAAATTTTTAGTTTGCCAATATTTTTGATTATTCATTGTAATGGTCGTACATTGTCATTATATTTGTTACCAGAACAGTGGGAGCATCTAGCTCCCGTGCCAGGTATTCCTTTTTACTATTTACCATTACTATGCAGGACTACCCAATATTTTTATACCTAATTAAACAGATTTAATATAATACAGGAGATTCCACTTAAGTAAGGTACACCCATCGCGGGCAAGATGCCCGCACTTGCATTCATTCAATTGTTAATCTCTGTACTTCTTATACGAGGAATTTGCTATATAATTTCTCAAAAGTCGTGCATTGAGTTTACTCCAACTTCTTCTTTAATATTAGAAATTTCTAATTCCTAATATCATGTCCGGATAAGAGCGTGATCAAAAAAACTTTCTCCTTTTCCTCCTCTTATTCTTGCTTCTTGCTTCTTTCTTCCCTCCTGACTCCTGACTCCTGACTCCTGATCCTAATTTACTTAATACAATTCATATTTCAATAAAGTACAAGGAATTGCTCCATTATAAACAGGAATTCTCCGAGAAGTTCTTAACCCTACTTGTTTAGATAATTGTTTATTTCCTGTCAAAATAAATGCCGTCCATCCAGTAAAACGTTGTTTAAAAATATCCCCCAACATTTTATAAAGTTCACCCAACTCTTCCACTTCTCCTAAACGTTCGCCATAAGGAGGATTACAAATAATAATCCCTCGATCTGCGGGAGGTTTTAATTTAGATAAATCCGTTTTAATAAACTTAATTTTATTTGCAACTCCACATCTTTCAGCATTAGTTCGAGCTTGAAAAAGCACTTCAGGATTTCGATCACTACCGACAATTATGGATTTTAATTCAGTTAATTGACTATTTTTAGCCTCTGTTAATAAATCTTGCCAAAGAGACTTGTCAAAATCACGCCAGTTCATCAAAGAAAATTTATTTCTCAAAAGTCCCGGTGCAATATTTAATGCTTTTAAACTTGCCTCCAAAGGTAAAGTTCCAGAACCACATAAAGGGTCTAAAAAAGGTATATCTGGAGAATATTCTGCCATTTCTAAAATCGCTGCTGCTAAAGTTTCTTTCAGAGGAGCAAACCCCATTGCTAGACGATAGCCACGCTGATGTAAACTACTACCAGAACTATCTAAACTGAGGATACAACTATTATTTTGAATATGAGCATTAATCAATATATCAGGATTTTTAGTATCGATATTTGACCTGTAGCGAAACTTTTCTATTTGTTGTTCAGTAATTGCATCTTTAATTTGCAGAGCCGTATAATGAGTATGCTTTAGTTTTTCATTAGTTCCCGTACAACTAACTGCTAATGTATTTTTAGGAGATAAATATCGCTGCCAAGAAATTTTTTTTACCTCTTTATAAAGTACTTCTCGGTTAACACATCGAACTTCAGCAATAGGAAATAAAACTCTAAAAATAGTCCTTGACCAGAGATTAACTCGATAAAGTAAAGTCTTATCCCCTGTAAAACTTACCCCAGTAAATTCTGGAGAGACATTTTTAGCTCCTAAACTTTTTAATTCTTGGGCAGCAATAGCTTCTAACCCTTTGGCCACCTTGGCATAGTATTGATTCATTAGATTTTTGATAAAAATATAGCAATGTGCGCTAGCATATTTACAAATTACAAGAGGTGTCCAATAGCTAAAAGTCTTATTATCAGATTTTTATTCCCCCTTCCGGAGCTGTTGCCTGCGCACAGCGCTATAACTCAAAAGCGCCGAGACCCAGCACCGACGTTTTACACTTCGCAGAGTAAAGAAATTTTAATGTAGTCGAAACCATTGAGATTGCTTCCTTCCACTACATTCCAGTTGCAATGACATAGTTTTCAACAATTAATAATTAATAATTAATTATTAATTATTACCTCTCCTTGAAAAGAAGAGGATTAACGCAGTAGGGAAAATTTTTTCTTTTCTCTTGGTGGATGGTCGGCCAGCGAGGAGACCCGAACAGTGACAGAGCCGCTTCGCTTTACATGTTGCGGAGCAAAACGCCATCCCACCCTACGGGAAGTTCCACTAACGACCGCTTTTCTCCTTTAAGGGAGAGGCTTTAAACCTTAATTATTCAGCAAATTTTCCAGCTTACTTACTTAGTTTATTTTACTTCCATTTTTGTAAGAGTGTTATTACTTTTTACATAAGTAATCATATTTATCTTTTTTTCCTTCTTCCTTCTTGAATATTTTTTATATTTACAGGACTTCCTACTGCCCATGAGGTAGATATTTAGTAGGGAAGATACCCACACCATAAGAGTTTTACTATTCACACCTTGTACATCATTTTTCCGAAATATGGTGTATATCTTTTTCTCCGTTTTTCCCTTTTCCTTCCTTAACATTGCGTTGCGTTGGTAATTTGAGGTATGATATCATGTCCGGATAAGAGCGCTATAGAACCCCTAACCGTATCTTCATATAAATATCAAGTTTTTTTGACTAGGAGACAGCTATACTGGAGACAGGAGACAGAAGGTAAGAGAGAAAAGGTTAAGAGGGAAGATTTGGGGAGAG
>NZ_JAAHGU010000048.1:0-44751 GCF_010692685.1 Okeania sp. SIO2F5
ACGCATCCTTAAAACTTTAACCTTTAGCGATCGCCTAATTTATGAAAAATACAGCTCATACAGTTACTTTTATGTTACATTATCAATATTTATGTAATATGTAAAGATGCCAGCGCTCATTGCTATATTATGTCCGTTTGAATAGTTAGAAATAACGAGGGGGGAGTCATCAGAGAAAGTTTTTTTTCGCTAATTATCCAGACATAATATTACTACTACTATGACAAAAATTCAAGCTTCTCAAATCGAATATGTCGATGCAATAATTATCGGTGGTGGCATTGCCGGAATTTCTATTGCTGAATTTCTCGCCCGCCATAGTCATCTGTCCATCAAAGTATTAGAAAGCGCCTCACAATTAGGAACATTTGCTTCGGGTAAACTCGAAGGTTGGTTTCATACTGGCGCACTTTACTCAGGACATGACGATGCTCAGACTTTTATCAATTGTGTAAATAGTTTAGAGGATGCAATTAATCTATATAGTTCCTACTTTACCGAACAATGTAATATTGCGCTGACAGAAACAAAACCCTATTTTTTCACTCCCGCAGTTATCCCTAAACTCAACGGTTGGTTTAACGATCGCCCTGTATATTTAATTCATCCCGGAACAAATTCTCCCGAAATTAGTCTCTCTGGTCTCAAGAGCGACTCGGTACAAATGGAAATTCAGCGTAACCGAGTCTTGGGTAGATTAGAAACTGCTTATGGTCAACAACATAATTGGTATCAGAATGGAAATTGTCTAGCACCAATTTATGCACAGGTCGAAGCTTATGAAGGTTTAAATTGTTCGTTGCGTCACTCAACGGAAACTATAGATAACCTTTGTCATAGATTTGATAAATCTTACGGTCTAGAAAAGTCAAACTATGAAATTATCAGAACATTAGATTCCTCTATGAATACCAGTGCAATAATCAAAGACTTGGTTGCCAGCGCTCTCACTCAAGGGGTGACATTCGAGACTGGAGTAGTTATTGATAAACTATTAATAGACCGCTACGGCCCAATTCAAATCAAAAGTATTTTGTGTCGGACACAACAAGGTTTTCCCAAACGCCTAAAAGCAAAGTTATTTATCTTTGCGGTAGGAAAAGGTTTTGAGCCGTTTTTGTCTGATTTACAAGTACGGGCAAAACTCAAACGTAGTCGTAGTGCTATGGTGGTAGCTCAACCTGCCTTAACTGATACAAATTTTGTGCGGATGTCTACTAAGAAGAAATTTCATTTTAATCATTTTGTGCATACCTGTGAAATTGGAGCAGAAAAATTTGTTTACTCAATGTTAGCTGATTCTAGTTATACTAACGACGACCTGATAAATCAAGGAGATGAAGATGAAGTTGATATTGAGCCAATTTTGGAGTCCGCAGAACGATATTTTGGCAAAGATCGACTTTATAACCGTAACCTCTTTAGTTATGAATGTGTGAAAACAGAATTTATTAGTCAGGAAGAGCAAAAACGCCGTTATAGTTATTGGATAGAATCAAATCCTCACAGTAATTATTTGTGTGTGTTGCCTGGCAAATTTTCGTTTTTCCCAACTGTGGCATTCCAGGTCTATCAACGTATTAAAACTTTAATTAATTTTGATGAGTCTGTACCAAAATCAACCTTTACACCAGATATTAAAGTAATTGAAGAGGCAAACAAGTTAGTAGCTGACTGCTATCCAATGAAAATTATTACTGAAGCTAGAAACTGTTCAACAATTAATAATTAATAATTAGGGTTTGCGCTCATAAGTCTTATGGGTGAGGGTAGGATACAGGAGACAACCCACCCCAAACCCCTCCCAGGAGGGGAATACAGGAGACAGGATAAATGAGTACTTAGAGGAGGTAGGAGTAAGAATTGTAAGAATGATTTTTCTGCCCAACTATGCGCTTAAAATACGCTCCTTTTTGGGCGTGAAGAGCTGAAAACCAGGCACTTTTTTTGATACCAAAAAGGCTAAAACCTTTATCTGTAAATACTTTTAGATTTAATCAGCAAGCCCTAATTAATAATTAATAATTAAATAATTCGCGCCTTGAAGCCTCCCCTTTTAAGGGTAAAAAAGCGGTCGTTAGCGGAGCTTCCCGTAGGGTGGGATGGCGAGGTCTCCGACTTCCGAAGTGCCAGGTATCGTTGAGAAAAAAAGAGAAGGCTAAACTTCTCTCTCTTCTTGTTTTTAGCCTTTGGTCTTTCTTTTGCTGCCTAGCATTAAACCGCTAAGTGTGATAAAACCAAAAATTAGGGTGGGTTCGGGTGTTGAGGCAACCATACCTCCTGGGGATTTAGGAGTAAACTTGGCGAATGGCACCTGCGGCACCGCAGAGACGCCGGTCACAAAGAAAACCGAGGACGGTCTGTCTACGTCTGGTCTGTTATCTCGGTCTCCTGCTACAGACACCCCTACCAGGTCGCCAAAATACTGAAACTCAAAAGGTATAGCGAAGCTGTCAGCGGTGCCCCCCAAGTGAAGCCAATAAACTCCGAATCTCCCAGGACATGCACGATTGCGCTTGCTGCGCTTGAAGCTGAAGCACCGCCAAAGAAGTCAAAAGTCCCATCATAGATATCGTTGTAAGTTCCAAAAAGAAATTCTACATTAAAAAACTCACCATCGACCTCTAAATCCAATATAGACTCGACTGCTCCGTCGTCGCCTCTTACTAATTCAAATGCAGATGCACTTGGCGGTGCGAACAGGTAGGCAGAGGAAGCTAGTAGGGCTGTGCTTGCGCTAGCAATAGTAGTAAAGACTGTGTTTGATAGGATTTTCTTCATTTTCTTATTTGCCTGGTTTTTTTTACCTTACATATGTCATTTTATTCTCTCCCCCTAGTGTCAAGAGCATTTCGCCAACTTCATTAAATCTTCATTATACTATCCGTACCTACGTATATTCACGATAACATTTTTAAATCTTCATTAATCTGCGCGTACCTACGTAAAATCAACGGAATATTCATTAATCTGCGCGTACCTACGTAAAATCACGCTTATGTTGCTAGCATCTTGTCTTCATAACTCCTAGGAAGGCAGTTATATCATGTCCGGTTGAATAGTTATAAATAAACGACGGAGGAGTCAACCCACCCCAAAGTTTTAAGGATGTGTGTTTAGGTATTGAAAATTTACAGTTTATAATTTAAGAAACTTCTATCTTCAAATATAGATAACCTTTGTGGTAGATTTGATAAATCTTACGGTCTAGAAAAGTAATATCATGTCCGGTTGAATGGTTATTGTATAGTTGGGAGTAGGGGAGTAGGGGAGTAGGGGAGTAGGGGAAATTAAAGGCTTGAAGTAATTATAGAAATTATCAACTATCAACATATACTATACAACCGGATTCTATATTAAACTTTGAAAGTCTCTAAAATTTGAAACAAGATGTTAGCTAAAATCAGAGATACAGAAATCTATTTTGATGTTGAAGGTGCTGCCCTAGTGCCAGATGGGGAAAGGATGCGAGAAAAACCTGTGGCTTTTGTAATTCATGGGGGACCTGGTGCAGACCATACTTCCTATAAACCTACCTTTTCTCCTTTGAGTCAAAAATTACAATTAGTGTATTTTGACCACAGGGGGCAAGGGCGATCGGCGAGGGGACCAAAAGAAACTTATACCCTCGAAAATAATGTAGAAGATATGGAAGCATTGCGCCAATATTTAGGGTTAGAAAAAATTGTGATTATTGGTACTTCTTATGGAGGAATGGTTGCCCTGAGTTATGCAGTCAGTTATCCAGAAAATGTTCAATCTTTAATTGTTATTGCTACTGCTGGCAGTTCTAGGTTTTTGGAACTAGCAAAAGTTAATTTAGCCAAAAAAGGAACAAAAGAACAACAAGCGATCGCTCAATTTTTATGGGATGGTCAATTTGAGAATGAAGCTCAACTGCAAGAATATTTTCAAGTAATGATGCCCATGTATTCATTAACTTATCAACCAGAAACATCGGGAAAAAGTTGGAACAGAACTATTTTATCTCCCGATGCTATTAATGTTGCGTTTGGTGGTTTTTTACGTTCTTATAATGTGCTTGAGCAGTTACATAAAATTACTGCTCCCACTTTAATCATGGCAGGAAAACATGATTGGATTTGTCCTCCAGAATTGTCAGAAGAAATCGCTAAAGCTATTCCCCATGCTAATTTAAAAATCTTTGAAAATAGCGGTCATTTAATCAGAGTTGATGAACCAGAAGCGCTTCTCGATGCAATCATTGGCTTTTTGGTTTACAAGTAATACTAAATTTGGTGCGCGAAGAGAAATTTATTGTGAAGGTAAGGCAGAAGGCAGAGGGCAGAAGGCAGAAGGGTTAGAAGGATTTGGACAAATTAGTTTTTCATAACCGGATTTAATATTATATCAAACCCGGTAGCATTGGTATAATTATATTTAGGAGTCAGAAGTTCTTCATTTAAGACTAAAAAAATTGGCGTTGGTGAAAAGAGGTATGATATCATGTCCGGGTAAGAGCGCGAACAAAAAACTTTCTCCTTTTCCTCCTCTTCTTTCTTCCCTTCTGACTCCTGACTCCTGACTCCTTCTTTAACCGTGTTTTTTGAGCCAGCTAAACATAGCACGCAAGTCTTTACCCACTTCTTCAACAGGGTGTTCTGCTTCTTGACGACGCATGGCAGTAAATACAGGTTTGCCTGTTTGGTTTTCCATGACAAACTCGCGGGCAAATTGACCAGATTGAATTTCGCTTAAGATTTTCCGCATCTCGGCACGAGTTTGGTCATTAACGATCCGAGGACCGCGAGTATAGTCACCAAATTCAGCAGTATTGGAGATACTGTCCCGCATCTTTGCCAGACCACCTTCAACAACGAGATCCACAATTAGTTTAACTTCGTGCATACATTCAAAGTAAGCTAATTCTGGCTGATAACCTGCATTTACTAGAGTTTCAAACCCAGCTTTAATTAATCCACTCAGACCACCACAGAGAACTACTTGTTCGCCAAAGAGGTCAGTTTCAGTTTCTTCCCGGAAGCTGGTCTCGAGAATACCTGCACGAGTGCCACCAATACCTTTAGCATAAGCCATAGCGCGATCGCGTGCTTGACCAGAAGCATCTTGGAAGATGGCAAATAGACAGGGTACTCCTTCTCCTTGTTCATAAGTCCGTCTGACCAAATGTCCTGGCCCTTTGGGAGCAACCATGACCACATCTACGTTTGGCGGTGGAAGAATTTGACCAAAATGAATATTAAAGCCGTGGGCAAAAGCTAGAATTTTTCCTTCTGCGAGATTAGGCTCAATTTCGTTTTTATAGACGGTTTTCTGCACTTCGTCTGGCAAAAGAATCATAATTAGGTCTGCTATTTCGGTAGCTTTGTCTACTGGGTAAACATCTAAACCTGCTTCTTTTGCTTTGTGGGCAGACTTACTACCTGGATATAGTCCTACAATTACTTTTAAGCCACTATCTTTGAGATTTAGGGCGTGAGCATGACCCTGAGAACCATAACCAACGATGGCAATAGTTTTGTTGTTGAAGATGTCCAGGTTAGCATCGGTATCGTAGTACATTTTGGCCATTATTTTGTCTCCTGTCAGCAACTATATATTATTTATGCAAAACTTCTATTATATCAAATATCGGTAAAATTTTCTACTCTACATTCTATAAAGAGGCAATAGGGAACAGGGAACAGGGAACAGGGAACAGGGGAAACCCACCCCTCGCCCCTCCCCCTCCCAGGAGGGGAGTAATTGATAATTTATGGATAAGAATTGATTTTATTTTTGATTTTTACCGAATAATTAAGGTTTAAAGCCTCTTCTTTAAAGGAGAAACAAGCGGTCGTTAGCGTAGCTTCCCGTAGGGTGGGATGGTGAGGAAAACTGTACCATATCCAATCGACCAAGAGAGAAAAAATTTTCATTATTAGTCAATCCTATCCGTTTTCAAGGAGAGGTAATTGTTAATTATTAATTATGGCTTACCGATCTAATCTAAAAGTATTTACAGATAAAGGTAAGTGCCTTTTTGGTGCTTTTAAAAAGTGCCTGGTTTTCAGCTCTTCACGCTCAAAAAGGAGCGTATTTTAGGCCAGAGTTGGGCAGAAAAATTATTCTTACAATTCTTACTCCTACCTCCTAGTTCATTCCCATTTCTCCTGTCTCCTGTCTCCTGTCTCCTCCCCTCACCCAATAAGACTTTTTCAGCAAACCCTAATTATTAATTATTAATTATTTAATACCCATCAGGTCCAATAGTTGTGTCGTTGTGTTCTGCCATAGATAAATCAACTTTTTTAGCTCGAAATAAATTACACCATCCCAATTTAGCATTATCTAATTTTGCCTTCTCTAGATTAGCTTTTCTTAAATCTGCATGGCTTAAATCTGTGTCTGTGAGGTCTGCATTATATAAATTTGCACCTTGTAAATTGGCTCGATTCAAATTTGCACCACTCAGAATAGCATTACGCAAATTAGCTCTCGATAGATTTCCCTGCGAAATATTGGTATTAGATAAATTAGCTTGATAAAGTTTAATATCTCCCATTTCCACTTCTTGCAAATTACATCCTTTAAGATTAGCTTGATTCAAATTTGCATAAGGCATATAAGCTTTTGTTAAATCACAACCTTTTAAATTAATTCCTTCTAAATCAGCCTCAAATAATTCAATATTACTCAAATCAATGTCACAAAATTCTCTTTGACCCTCCGCGTATCTTGCCAGTAATTCCTCTGCACTCATTTTCTCCATCTTAATATTTTTATAACTACTTGATTAGCAGTTGATAATTATTATTTATGTGTTAAATTATGAGTATTTATACTCGGTTTTTTTTATTAAGCTTAATATTAAGATTGCCTTATAAAAATTACTGCGATTCTAATCCTTTTTTAAGATTTGTAAAATTTTTATTCAGAAATGTCAAAATCATAACTATACCTAATAAAACCTAACAAGAATTATGACAGAAGTTAAACAATCCATCGCTCAACACTACCATGAACGGACAAAATACGACCCAGAAACAATAGCAAGTAAGAATCACCAACTAGACTGGGAAAAACAACCAATACCATTCAAAGAATATAAAGTCGGGACAACTATTGACCTCAAACCCTATCTTCAAGAACAAATTGATCAAGAAAAAGATTTAGGAGAAGGAGAAAGACTATCTAATTTATTTTTATGTAGCTATGGCTTAACTGGTAAAGTGGCAACAATTATGGGAAATCATTACTTAAGAGCTGCTCCCTCTGCTGGAGGTTTGTATCCTGCGGAGGTTTATTTAATTTCCCGTGGCACACCTCTATTACCTGCCGGACTATATAATTATCAGGCCAAAACTCATTCCTTACTCAGATTTTGGGATAATAGAATCTGGCCAGAATTGCAAGATGCTTGTTTTTGGCATCCAGCTTTAGAAAATACAAAATTAGCGATCGCCATAACTACTATTTTCTATCGCTCTGCTTGGCGTTATGAAGACCGAGCATATAGAAGAATATTTTTAGATACAGGTCATTTACTAGGTAATATTGAATTAGCTTCTGCTTTCACCAACTATCGACCTCATCTAATTGGTGGGTTTACCGATGAAGCAATAAATCAAATGCTTTATCTAGATACTCAAGAAGAACAGGCGATCGCTATTATCGCTCTGGCAGACCTACTAGATATTGAACAAAATCTCTCACAATGGGAAAGTGCTTTACCTTCTAGCACTCAAACAGATTACCCTATGATTCCAGATGGTGAACTGCTAAAATATTTACATCAAGCTGCCCACATCAACTCAAATTCTCCAAAAGTGCCTAATTGGAAAACAAGAGAAACTCCTGAATACTCAGAAGACAAATACAACTTTCCATTCTGTACAAAAGTCTCCACTGTCACTCCCTCTATCTCATGGGGCAAAGACTTAAGAGCTTTAAGAAAAACAATTCTCAAAAGACGCTCTACTCGGGAATATACAGGGGAACCAATTGCTTTAAAGGAACTATTAGCAGCATTAGATTTTACTTATCAACCCGATCATTATATTAATCAAGGCTTAGATCGTAACCCTGATTATTTTGACCTGAGTTTAATCGAAACATTTATTGCTGTTTCAGGAGTAGATGGTTTAGAAGAGGGTTGTTATTATTATGCTCCAGTTGCTCAAGAGTTACGGCAAATTAGGTTTAAAAATTTCCGACAAGAGCTACATTTTCTGTGCTTGGGTCAAGAGTTAGGGAGAGATGCTGCTGTTGTGCTATTTCATACCGCCGACCTCAAAAAAGCTGTAGCAAAATATGGCGATCGCGTTTACCGTTACCTCCATGCAGATGCAGGCCATCTTGGGCAAAGGCTAAATTTAGCAGCTATTTATCTTAATTTAGGTGTTAGTGGTATCGGTGGTTTCTTTGACGATTATGTGAATGAAGTTTTAGGTATTCCTGTAGATGAAGCCGTTGTGTATATTTCTACCTTAGGCCAAGCGCGATCACAATAATAGGATTGGGTAGCATAATTATAGCGATTTTCACAAAGGTAGACTACAGACAAAATATAAGTATGTTTTAAGTTTAATAAGTTACAGATATGACAGCTGTATTCTATGTTAATGAAAACCGCTATAAAAAAGTTTGACTGTGCTACCTTTCTATAATAGACTTGTCGCTTTATGACTTAAAAAATCCCCAAAAACCTTGTTCTGTAAGGATTCTAGATATTAGAAATTAAAAATCCTTAGAATTATTGCTCTGTCTAGGTTGGAGCGATTTTTCCCTCTATTTAGCGACAACTCTAATGAAATCAAATATGGTAGACATCTAATCTTTCTACTGCTTCGGCAGCAACAAAAGTATCTTGAGGTATTTCTTGGAGTCAATCTATAGCTTCTTGCCATACCTCCGGTGGATGAGGAGGGAGTGGTTGATATTTAACCATATTCTTAGCTTGAATATTTAGTTTTTGAGCTTCTTTGAAATCTTTTTCTTCAGGAGAAACAATTACTATTCTTTGACTAGCTTGTAGAGCATAGACAACTATACTTACTTCTATCATTAGAATAGATAATAATAAGATGATCAGAGGTTTCTGTGAAAATTTTGTTTCTTCAGAAAGTTGTTCTTCCTGCTGTTGCTGTTGTTCTATTTCTTGTAGTAACTATTCAGAATCTAAACTTTCCTCAAGTTCACTTAAAAGTTGATTTGGTTCCATTGCTAAATTAAGTACCTGTGGAAGATTAATTTAACATTTAGAAGTAAAGAAGAGGGGGCAGAAAATATATCTCAGTATATATATCTCAGTATAAATATACAAATAATTTTGCCCACCTACTTATTAACTAGAAGCACTTGTATAGTAGCGCAAAGCCAGCCGCCAAAATCCAATAGAAGCAAATAATAACCCACTTGCCAAAATAAAAGAAACTATTATCCAAGTTCCTCCAATTCTACCTAAGATTGCTTGAGTTGGAATTGTTGTTAAAAATGCAACTGGTACTAGAAAAGTAAAAAAGAAACGATAAGCATTGGGATAGGCACCCATTGGGTATCTTCCTGCTTCTAATAGGCCTTTGAGGACTTCTGTCACATTATAAATTTTGACGAACCAAATACTTGTTGAACCCAAAATAAACCACAGACTATAAAGAGTAATTATCCCACAGACTAGGGGTACTAAACTAAACAAATAATTATCTATTCCTAAGCCTAATTTACTACCAGCATATTCCAATAACAGAATACCAAAAATTACATCTGGTATTCCCCAAGGAGAAATTGTACGAGTAGAAAGCCAAAATTGACTACTGATAGGTTTTAGTAGTACAAAATCTAGAGTACCTTCTTGTACTTGTGTGACAATGCGATTCAGATTTGGAGTCAAAAAAATAGCAGATATACCCTGTAAAATAGTAAAAATTGCTAAGACAATTAAAGCTTCTTCCCAATTCCAAGCATCAAATTTATAGCCTGTTCTATAAAATAAAAATAACCCAAATAAGCTACCTAATAAATTCCCTAAACTGCTGATTGCTGCTATAACAAAATTGAAGCGGTATTCTAATTCAGCAGCGATCGCTGTCCCCCAAAATAATTTTAATATTTGTAGGTATCGTTCCATTTTTATTTGATTTCATCAGAAAATTTACATCTTTAAAAATTATACAGCAATCCTATTTCAGTTGTAGGTAAAAATATCTTTGAATTTAGGGAAGAGGAAACAGGCAACAGGAGTAAAAGTTTCAGAGTTTTTATATATCCTTAGATTTTTTACAAAAGATTTTTGATTGCTATATCAAAATAATGTTTAGTTTATGCCAATTATATGTGAGACTGCACAAAATTATGAAATTTATTCACTTGTCTTGTTGATCTATATTTACAGTCAACTCTAATTCAAATATTATTCTATGCAACTTTATATGAATTTGATATTAATCTCCTTTTTTTCAAGAAGGTGATTCGGGAGTTTTAGCAATTATTGAGTTAGAGTTAAATCTGCATTCTAATTGATGTATAGCAGGTAAGGGTGGGGTATTAAATTTAATAGTGGAGGAGTGAAACAGTGAGATTTATTTTTTCCTAATTCCCCTCCAATTCAGGAAAAGGTAATTCTGAAAAATAATAAGTTTAATTTCCTCTTATCTAGCAACAAGTCTACAGACAACTTATCAAAAGTAAAAATCTCTATCTTTAGTCCTTATTTCTCTCTTCTTCAATGAATCAAACTTGGAGAAGTCAGAACAAATACATCTCGATATCCTGCTTCTTCAGTTACAGGTTTAATCGGAGTTGTAAAGTGGAAAAATTCATGGTCATTTACCAATAATAAATCCCCAGGATTGAGAATTTTACTAAATACTGGCTTTTCTTTTCTAGCAGTATAAAGATGAGTTGCACCGCCTTGAATATTATGTCTATTTACTGCAAATATGCCAATAAAATCTGTTCCGTCTCTGTGGATACCTTCTGGTGCTGGATTACCTGAATTCTTAGGGGAACAAATCGTTCTAATTTGATGTACTCCAATTTCTGCTTCTGGATGTATTTTGCAGGAATCGCAGAAGGCTAATATCATTTTTTTAAAGTTATCTAAGGCGATAAGTCTGTCGTCTATTTCGGCAAATTCTCTTTTAATATCTCCTACGATAGGATTATAATCTTTGCTTTGGAAAAGACAACCGTGAGGTTGCTTAATTAACTCTTCCCCTGAAATAATAAAACGAGAAAGTCTTCTATAACGATAGTTACCTTTTATGTATGGATCGACAGGAAGGTCAGCAAAAAACTCTTCAAAACCTTCCATACTAATTGAGTTTACCTTTTTGTAGGTAAACATAAAAGCGTAATCTAAATTAATTGATTCTAAGACTTTTTCCATAGATATTTCTCCCTATTTTCATAGAGTAAAAATTGAGTTTTATATTGTTTATATTTTTAGTATAGCTCAGGTTTCTGAGAAGTGTTGCTAAGTATTATACAAAGCATTAATTTTTTTTAAAAAATGTGGCGTTGGTGAAGGGCATGTATGATATTAATCTTAATTATTTAGGAGTCAGGAGTCAGGAGTCAGGAGGAAAGAAAGAAGAATAAAGAGGAATAGAAGGAGAAAGTTTTTTGTTTGCTCTCTTATCCGGACAAGACATCATACCTCAAATTACCAACGCCAACAAGTCTAATACTAATTGAATAAATGTTGGCTAAAAATAGCTAGGCTATTTATTAGGAGTCAGGAGTCAGGAGTCAGGAGTCAGAATGAATCGTTTTTATACTATTTAGTCAAAGGAACATTTCCTGTAAAATCTTTTAGTCACTCCAATTATTGATAACATTCTTAGATTAACTTTTTCCCTCTTCCCTCTTCCTTCTTCCTTCTTCCTTCTTCCCTCTTCCTTCTTTCTTCCAGAGTAAAAATTAACCTCTTACAGCTCTGACCAAACCTTGACAACCTTGTAAGAAAATACTCACATCTATACCCAATCCAATATACTGAACTCCACAGTCAATCCATTTTTTAGCAGTTTCAGGATTATTAGTAAAAGTACCGACAGTTTTACCAGCATTCCGGATAATTTCTACTGCTTTCTGCATTAATTCAACAACTCGAATATCATCCACCTCTCCAGGAATACCTAAAGATTGAGATAAATCATAAGGACCGAGAAAAATCACATCAATATGAGGAACTGTAACAATTTCTCTCAGATTTTCAATGCCTTTTGTACCTTCTACATGAACTACAACTAAAGATTCTGCATTTAATTTATCGGTTATATTACTACCTGCTGAAGTATAAACTCCCGCACGAGTTCCGAATGATAAACCACGGCAACCAATGGGATTATATTTTGCACTTTGCACTACTATTTCTGCGTCAGTTATTGTTTCTATTTGTGGTACTTGTACACCCGCACTACCAATATCAAGAGCGCGTTGAATTTGTGCAGCATCATTTTTGCTGACTCTAACAATAGGTGCAATACCTACACAGTCAGCAGCACGACAAAGGTCTTCTGCTACTAGGATATTTAAAGGTCCGTGTTCGAGGTCGATCACTGCGAAATCAAATCCTGCTATACCACAAATTTCTATAAATGCAGGGTAGGCGCAATTCATAAAAGGTCCGAGTACAGTTTCGCCGTTTTTGAGTTTTTGTTTGAGTTGATTTTTTTGCATGGTTGATAAATATATAGAAAAGAGGTAATAGGGAATAGTAGTGGGAGCATCTTGCTCCCGTTCCTGGTATTTCTTATTCCTGTATACCATTACTATGTAAAACTACCAACAATATTACTAGAGAGTTTGGAGACCAAACCCCTACCAAGAATTTTAAATTTTTGGAATAATGCTTATAGAACCCATTTGAGATCTATATAATTATGGTGGTCAAGTCTTTTCGCGCATCAATTTTGACCGAAAATCTTGGTGTTGGTGTGTTGAATTTTTTGTATTATTTCTCCCCACATCTTCCCTCTTCCCTCTTACCTCCTGTCTCCTGACTCCTTGCTTTTTGTATTATTTCTCCCCACATCTTCCCTCTTACCTCCTGTCTCCTGTCTCCTGTCTCCTGTCTCCTGACTCCTTGCTAAATTTATGAAGATACGATCAGGGGTTCTATACATTATCCGGGTTAATTCCTCTTTCCTTGAGCATTTCTGCTGGTCTGTCTGTACGTTGTTTTTCCTGAATAGTTTTGTAGAATGAGCATCTTGCCTTTTAGTTATTTTATCCTGAACAAACACTCAGCTCTTGGTATTAACAGTTAAAGAGATGATTTTTTCCTAGGAGTAACATTCTTATATCATGTCCGGATAATTAGTGATCAAAAAAACTTTCTCCTTCTTTCTCCTTCTTCTTCTTCTTTCTACCCTCCTGTCTCCAGTATAGCTGTCTCCTGACTCCTTCGTCGTTTATTTATAACTGTTCAACCGGACATGATATTAGTCGGGTATTCAGGGCGATCGCTTTGGATGACCTTTAAATTTTTACCTCTTGATTTACTAACGCCCAAATTTAAACTTTAGGTGCAACTGATGACTACTTCACAAAATCCAAACAATCAAAACACTCAAGCAAATCAAAAAAATTTCTTGCACAGATTTATTGAATCTTTCCGTAGAAATAGTACGGTATTTGTTGTTGCTACTATTGTTAGTATTATGATTTCTATCATAGGATTTGTTGTTGATTTTGTAGAATTTCAAGCAATTATCCATCCTCCAATAGATATTAGCAATTATAAATCGGGGTCGGTTTTGGTCAAAATCACAGGATGGTCAGAAACATCTTATAATTTTGCTGAACAAGATGGAACAGATGGACTCAGAGCTTTTTTTGTTCAGAGATTAAAAGGAAAATCTGAACAAACTTCTATGATTTATACAGACCATCAACCTACGGATCGAATGCTAAATAAAGGTGTATCTCCAGAGAAAGATATTAGTGTTCTTAAAAATGTAGACTACGAAGGCACAATTCCTGATATTACCAAACCCATATCAAAAAGAAATTCTCAAACGCTTCTTGCACGACTTATTCAGGCCAGTAGAAATGAAGAACCTGTTTGTCTTTTTGTTTATGGTATACGTGATAATGAAAAGTCTCAATTCTTGAATATTATAGACTTTAAAACAGTGAATCAAAATTTTCAAGATGAATATAATACTCTTATAAAGGAAGAAAATCTACATAGGAAACAAGATAAATTAGTTAAGTTAACTGGGGATGCTTGCTCTGGTCTTGGTAAACCCTTATTTGGGTAATTATCAAAATATCAGTCCTTGGTTGATAGATGTTTTTGACTCTCGAATATGAGCTTTCGTTAATCAGCAGAAACCTGGTTTTTTAACAACCATTAATATTTTGAGTGAATAAAGAAAATAGGGAACAGGGGAGTCTGGGGTTTTGGAGACCAAACCTACCAGGAATTTTAATCCGGGTTAATTCCTTTTTCCCTGAGCATTTCTGCTAGTCTGTCTGCACGTTGCTTTTCTTGGTCTAATTGTTGTTGTATTTGCTCTGCACGTTGCTTTTCTTGTTCCCTAAGTCGGTCTAATTCTACAGGGGTGAGAAACTTGTTTCCATCTGGTCGATATATTTCTAAGGTTTCTGCTGTAAGTTCAAAGCGAATACCTAGACAGGGACTCACCCAACTATTAATTTCTGCAATTGCTTCTAAACTCTGCCCTACTCTGGTTGAACCGACAAAATCATTTTCATCCGGGTCATATATATAATATTCCTCAACTCCATACTGTTGATAAAAAAGTAATTTTCTGGTCATTTCCTGGGGGCGGTTGCCTGGTGACAAAATTTCAAATACGACTTGGGGAGGAATATTATTTTCTTCCCACTGTTTATATGAACCCCTGTCTCCTTTTAGTCTACCAAAAACAACCATCACATCAGGTGCTTGGCGAATTTTGTTATTTCCTTCCACGGGATACCACAGAAAATCTCCAGCAACAAAAATATCTGCTACTTCAGCGAATAATATTTCTAGGTTTTCTTTTATGGTAACTATCCAGCGAAATTGTTTCGTATTATCTGCCATTGGTTGACCGTCGCTATCGGGGTAAATGATTTTTGATTTAGTATCAGTAGTTAGTTGTTGTATCATATTGTTTAAAGCAATTTGAAGGAGTAGAGGAAAACGGTTGATATTATTATGATATAACACTAATTTGGTAGATGTTTGCTACAAAAGGTAGGAATGTTGAATACGACATCCATTTCAATGGTGCGTTACAACAGATTTTTGCCACCCACAGTCTAAATTTTAGCCCTACAAATTTTGCTGTTTCTCATCATCCTTTTCTACTAATTGAACTAGCTTTTCCAAAGCACCATAAACTCTTGGCAGATTATCTATAGTAAAATTCCCAGAATCTTTGATAAAATTGTCTGCCACAACCTTGCCAAACTGCCATAAATTACCATCTGTCACTATTCCATATACTCCCCTGAAAAAATTATCATTTAGTAGGAGAAGATGCTCAATAATAGATTTATTGAACTTGTCAAGAAGCCACTTATAACTTAAAAATACTTATTAACAAAAGCTTCAGGAGTTAGACACTCAAACTCTCCAGTTTTTTCTGCAATAGCCTTAACTAATTTATAGTTAGCCGACACAAAACATTGAGCTTTAGCTGTTTTAGCAGTTAAATAAACTCCTGCATCCTCTCTAGGAATATTACCTGAATTTGTAATTATGTCTAGTTCATTTTCATCCAGTAGAACATAACATACTTGAAAATCCTGCCAAATTTTATCGACTATTTCTCCACTCCAATCTTTATTTTTTAGACGTTTTGCCACTCGCAAAATTTCTGCA
The DNA here is from genome assembly GCF_010692685.1 of Okeania sp. SIO2F5. Lineage (NCBI taxonomy): Bacteria > Bacillati > Cyanobacteriota > Cyanophyceae > Oscillatoriales > Microcoleaceae > Okeania > Okeania sp. SIO2F5. The sequence continues at coordinate 15,806 of NZ_JAAHGU010000048.1, forward strand.
AGTAATATTTCCGAAATTACAACTTCAATTAATGAAGATTTTTTCATACCTAAACCAGCCCATTGAAGACATCTAAATTCATTACTTTCTGGAGCAGCGAAACCAATAATATAAACATTAGTGTCGAAAAATATACGACTTGGAGAAATAGTCATTTTTCTTTATTTCAAAGTATTATCAAATTTAATAAAGTTAGTGATGTTCTTGTGAAATTTCCTGTCTCACTTCTCGCACTAAATTCACTATATCCTCTCTTGATTTATATCCTGCCTCTGCTAAATCTTTAGCAAATTCTGATTGTAAATTTTCTATAGGCATTAAAGAATATCGAGCAGCTTTATTTTTCCTAAGTTCAACTATCATTTTTTCAATTAAAATAATTTGTTCAGAAACAGGAAGCTGTTTGGCTAAATTAAACACTTGTTCTAACATAATAATATTGTCTCCGTGAAAAATAATAACCCTGTAGGGACGTTCCATGCAACGTCCCTACTTTTTTAAGGGGAATTTAGGGGAATCGTCAATGTACTTCATCTTTATGAGAAATGCTATACATAGAATTTAGAATTAGTAAATTTACCTCATTTTCTAAATTCTAAATTCTAAATTCTAAATTCGGAAGCTACTGCACCGTTACCACTTCTTCTACACTTTCATTTGCCAAGCGATCGACTGCTCGTAAAGCATAAGTTCCTGGCGTAACTCTCACCGCATTAGTAGCAGAATTTAATACTTGTACAAGTGACCATTGATTACCATTTTGCTGATACAATGCCCAAGAACGAACATCTCCAGTATTATCAGCACTCCAACTAATAACATCAGAATTAACTTGTATTCCTGTAGGTGGTGCGGGAGGTTGGTTATCTAACCACGGCATCGCCGGAGGTAATGCTGGAGTTGGATAAACTGAACTTTTGAACACATTATTCACACCTGCCACATTATCTCGAAACATCTTCATGCTAAAAAAGATATTTCCTAAAGAAAGTTGACTTGCTCTCTGACGAGAAATAGCAACTTGTCTCTCAAACTCAGATACTGACCAACCTGCACCTTGCAACTGACTTAAATAGTTTCCCGCATAAATATGACGACGTTGTGGGTTTTGTTGTAACCACCAATTTAACAAAACTGGATAACTTTGTTGAGGGGGATCGATTCGCCAATAAAGTTGGGGTGCTAAATAATCTACCCAACCCTTCTCCATCCATAATTTCACGTCAGCATATAAACTTTCATATTGATCTAACCCGACAATACCAGGAGGGTTCCCTGGGCGATAAATGCCAAATGGACTAATGCCAAATTTTACATAAGGTTTCTCAGCGTGAATACCTTGGTAAAGACGTTGCACCATATTATTCACATTTTGTCGTCGCCAGTTAGATAGAGAGAGAGTACCACCGGATGCTTTGTATGCGTTATAGGTTTGGTAGTCGGGGAACTCTTGTCCTCCTTTAGGGTAGGGGTAGAAATAGTCGTCAAAGTGAATGGCATCAACGTCATAACGACGGACTACATCCATAATGGTGTTGAAAGTTTGGTCTTGAATAACTTTCGCCCCTGGGTCCATCCAAATGTTGTTGCCGTATCTATAAGCATATTGGGGATATTTGACTGCCATGTGATTTCCAGCAAAGGAACCATCATTGGGACTAAGTTGAGCGCGGTATGGGTTAAACCAAGCATGGAGTTCGATATTGCGTTTATGACTTTCGGCGATCGCAAATTCTAGTGGATCGTAATATGGTTGTGGTGGGGTTCCCTGTTTGCCTGTCATCCAACCACTCCAGGGTTCGATCGGAGAATCATAGAGAGCGTCTCCATTGGGTCGAACTTGCAAGACTAAAGCATTAAGGTTAAGTTCTTGCATCCGGTTGAGGATGTTGAGTAATTCTGATTTTTGTTGCGCAACAGATAGACCACGTTGGGATGGCCAGTCAATATTGGCAACGGATGCTACCCATACTCCTCGAAATTCTCTGGGGGAAAAGGAGGAGGGTTGTTGAGCAGTGGCGGTTGGTAGATAGGTGTAGATTTGAGTGAGGGTTAGTCCAAATATTATTAGGCAAGTCCAGAGTAGATATTTGGGTCGAAAGCGAATATTTTGAGGGATATTAATTTTGGAAAATAGTTTGCTGATTAAGTTCATTTTTGGACAATTTGGATAATTGGCGTTGTTGAATGGTAATAATTTTTAGATTAAGTATCAACGCAAAACATAAGTTTTTCAATTTTATCTTCAGCTACTTACCATTACATTTCAGCAAGGCAGGATAATTTAACTTTATAGTAAATCTAATTCTCCTTAAAAGGAGAGACTTTCAACCTTTGGGAATTAATTATCAATTTTATTATTTGTTAATATTCTTTAAATTTTTTGAAGTTATAGCTGATTTATCAAGTAAATATTAAGAGGATGAATTCTTTACTATACTTAGGCTTTGCGATTTATCGTTCAGTCAGACCCAAATTACTAAAAGCTAGGTAATATAAGACTTTTCCAGGGTCATGCTGTGCAAACAGCTAAGTTTACAAATTAGCTCTTAGTACAACTGTAGTTTTTTATGGGTTAGGATGGTGGAGAAAATACTAAATAAATAATTTTCAGATGGATACTTTAATAAAAATAGGAAGTCGAGGGGAAGAGGTTAAAAAGCTTCAAGAACAATTAAATAACTGGGGATTTCCAGTCGGGAAAGTAGATGGAATATTTTGCCCTGAAACTCGTGCTGCAGTTATTCGTTTTCAGGAATATCATAATTTAAAGCCAGATGGTATTGTTGGTCCAGAAACAAATAAAATTTTGTTAACACCTCCTAATGTTCAAGCTTTAATTAACGTCATAATAGATACTGGTACGAGTAGTGATATTCGTAGTAGTGTAATTTACGCATTAGGAGACATACAATCAAAAGAGGCGGTTCAACCTTTAATTAATATTATCACAACTGATACAGATACTGATGTTCGTAGTAGTGCAATTGAAGTGTTAGTAAACATAGAATCAAAAGAGGCGGTTCAACCTTTAATTAATATCATCACAACTGATACAGATAGTGATGTTCGTAGTAGTGCAATTCAAGCATTAGGAAGGATAGAATCAAAAGAGGCGGTTCAACCTTTAATTAACATCATCACAACTGATAGAGATAGTTTTTTTCGTTTTATAGCAATTGAAGCATTAGGAAGGATAAAATCAAAAGAGGCAGTTCAACCTTTAATTAACATCATCAAAGATACTGATACGGATAGTTCTGTTCTTATATTGGCAATTTACGCACTAGGAAACATAGAATCAAAAGAGGCTATTCAAGCTTTAATTAACGTTGTTCAACCTTTAATTAATATTATCACAAATACTGGTGAACATATTCATGTTCGTAAGAGTGCAATTGAAGTGTTAGGAAACATAGAATCAAAAGAAGCTGTTCAAGCTTTAATTAATATTATCACAAATACTGGTGAACATATTCATGTTCGTAGTAGTGCAATTGTAGTATTAGGAAGGATAGAATCAAAAGAGGCTATTGAATCTTTAATTAACATCATTGATACTGATACTAATAGCGATATTCGTAGTATTGCAATTGACGCATTAGGAAGGATAGAATCAAAAGAGGCGGTTCCACCTTTAATTAAAATTGTCACAGATACTGATACTGATGTTTTTGTTCGTAGTAGTGCAATTGACGCATTAGGAAGGATAGAATCAAAAGAGGCGGTTCCACCTTTAATTAAAATTGTCACAGATACTGATACTGATGTTTTTGTTCGTAGTAGTGCAATTAGAGCATTAGGAAACATACAGTCAAAAGAGGCGGTTCCACCTTTAATTAATATCATTACAAATACTGGTGAGGATATTGATGTTCTTTGTAGTGCAATTGAAGTGTTAGTAAACATAGAATCAAAAGAGGCGGTTCCACCTTTAATTAATATCATTACAAATACTGGTGAGGATATTGATGTTCTTTGTAGTGCAATTAGAGCATTAGGAAACATACAGTCAAAAGAGGCGGTTCCACCTTTAATTAACATCATCACAGATACTGATACTGATGTTCGTAGTAGTGCAATTAGAGCATTAGGAAACATACAGTCAAAAGAGGCGGTTCCACCTTTAATTAACATCATTACAGATACTGATACTGATGTTTTTGTTCGTCGTAGTGCAATTGACGCATTAGGAAACATACAATCAAAAGAGGCGGTTCCACCTTTAATTAATATCATTACAAATACTGATACTGATGTTTTTGTTCGTCATAGTGCAATTGACGCATTAGGAAACATACAATCAAAAGAGGCGGTTCCACCTTTAATTAACATCATCACAGATACTGGTGAGGATATTGATGTTCTTTGTAGTGCAATTGAAGTATTAGGAAACATACAATCAAAAGAGGCGGTTCCACCTTTAATTAACATCATTACAGATACTGATACTAATAGTTCTCTTCTAGAGATAGCAATTAGAGCATTAGGAAACATACAGTCAAAAGAGGCGGTTCCACCTTTAATTAACATCATTACAGATACTGATACTAATAGTTCTCTTCTAGAGATAGCAATTAGAGCATTAGGAAACATACAATCAAAAGAGGCTATTGAATCTTTAATTAACATCATCACAGATACTAATACGGATAGATATGTTCGTAGGATTGCAATTGAGGCATTACTAGGAATAGAGCCTGAGCAGTATCAGCCTTATTCCATTACACATTGGACAAATCTATTGAGCAATAGGATCAGAAATAGGTAAAGCTTTATCATTTTCTTTGTGGGTTTAATACCCCACCGTCTACACGGTGTTCAAAATTACTTGGGGTGAGAATCCATAAGTAATTTTCCTCCTGTCTCCTGTCTCCTGTCTCCTGTCTCCTTCTTCAAGACTTTTTACGGTTTCGTACCATGAAAGTAGCGATTGCAAATAAAGTCGCTTTTTACTATAATTATAGTCACCTCTATTACTGTGTTTCTGGCTTTTCCAGACACAGATAATGCCAGATCCAATTAATTGTACTAGCACTTTTTATTAGTATTAATATACTGTATTTCCAAAAAATGTTTAAAGATTTCCCACAGCAAAACTTGCAAGGTGGTACTGTCAAAAGTCAAGATAATGCTAATTTTAGCCATAGCAAGATTCAGGGACGAAACTTTTCTCAAGCTATGCTTGTTAGTGGAAATTTTCGTTATGCCCAAGCTGGGCTAAAAATAAGTTGGTTGCTGATTTTAGGAACAATTTTATTATTTTTAGCAATGCTAGGTGGATTTATCTGTGGCTATGCAGGAGCTTTTATAGGTAGTATATTGAAATGGAAAGGTCTAACTTGGATGGGACTATTATTAGTCCTTGGTTTTGCATTAATTTTATTCTTGGGTTTTATTTTCATCACTATTTATAGAGGTATAGGTACAGCTTTATGGCTTTTTACTATAATTGTACTCACCTCTATTGCTATGTTTATGGCTCTTCCAGGCACAGATGATGCCGGAGCTGATGCCAGAGCAGACGCAATTTTACTAGCATTTTGTATTGGTATTAATATTTCAGGGGTATTGTTAGAGGCAATTGCGATCGCAGTGATGAGAATTTCATTCCCAAACAGAATGTTATTATTATTGATTCAATTTGTAACTCTAGCTACAGCAATACTGGGAATAATAGCAGCGACTCAGGAAGAGAATAAAAATTTGCTCTACACTTCATCTGTTGTCAAAATTTTGGCCATTGCAATTCCTGCCACGATAACTTTGCTCGCTCTAAGTCTTTTTATTGGTTGCCGTGCTGTGGTTGGCGATCGCAAATACGCTTTGATTAGAAATATTGCAATTATTCTATGTAGCTATGGAGGAACTAGCTTTTACGAAGCAAATTTAACTGATGCCAACTTCTCTGGTGCCAGTCTCAAAAACACTAATTTGAGAAAAGCTATTCTCACCCGCACTTGTTGGTTAAATGCTAAACACCTAGACAAAGCTAGAGTTGAAGGAACCTACTTAGAAAATAAAATAATTCGTCAATTGGTTGTAACAGGTAACGGACGAGATCAGAACTTTGACAATTTAGACTTACGGGGATGTAACTTACGATACGCTGACTTAACTGATGCTAGTTTCATTGGTACAAAGTTGAGCGAAGCTACTTTAGAAGGGGCAAACTTAACAAGAGCAAAACTTGTGAAAGCTCAACTGTACGGTACTAACCTAACAAATGCAATACTAACAGGTGCTTGTATTCAGGATTGGGCAATTTCCCTGGATACCCAATTTGAGGGGATTAAATGCGATTATGTTTATATGCGCTTAGAAACAAAAGAAGACCGCGACCCTTGGCGCAAACCAGACAACCGCAATGAGATTTTTAAAGATGGAGACTTTAGCAGTTTTATCGCCCCTATTATCAAAACTAAACAACTTTATCAAACTCAAAATGTAGACCCACGGGAAGTAGCAGAAAATTATTCAATTTTAGATATATTTCACCATGAAGGAGTAGACCCCAGTGCCGCAGCAATAGCTTTTCAAAGATTAATCGAAAAATATCCAGAATCAGGATTACAAGTTCTTTCAATTGAAGGGCGAGGTAATGAAATAGTTCACTTTCAAGCACAAGTTACTGATGATGTTGACCGCTCATTTCTCAGTCAAGAATATAATGAAATTTATCATCAAATAAAATCAGGAAGTTATCCAGATTTATTAGCACTTTTAGCTGGAGTAGCGGAAAAAGACAAACATATTATTGAGCTGAGAAATTTATTAGAAACAGCCTTAAAGCAGAACAAATTTTATGTCGAAACCTATCAAGAAACCCGGAATATTGAAGTCCAGAAAGGTGATTATCGAGAGACTTCTGTTAACGATCGAGGGAGTTATGTTGAAGGGGATACTCATCATAACTCCCCAGAGTAGGAATGGGAAATAAACTAGCAACCTTTGTGTGAGAATTTGTTTTTTATTTGCCTTAATTTTTGGTATTTTTCCACTCTTCCAAAGCACCAATCACAAAACTTGCTGCCGGATGATTTAAAGTGTACTCAAAAACACTCATACCACCAGCTTTTAATGCACTAAAAACCCGATTCATTAAAGCAGGATTAGTTTCAATTTTCTCAATTACTTCCCCTGCTATTTTCATATTTCCAGTCATTGTATTAGTAGGGTTATTTTGACTTAGTTGTTCCAGCAATTGTTGAATTTCATTAGCAGCATCAGCCAGGTTTTGTTTTTCTGCGGAATTATTATAGTAATCTCCTTCAACATAACTTCCTTGGTCATTAATAGTTGTCTCACGATAATCACCAGTTCCAATTTGTATATTACGTTCGCCAGTCATTGTTTTATCTCCTTTATTAGAAGTATTAAAATCAGATTTATTACGAGGTATAAAAGTCGCAGTTTTAGGAGTTGAATTTTCCCTATTTTTATCATACCACCGAGGAATTAACTCTTGATGTATTCCTGCAATCATAATAGCATTATATCCTAACTGATAAGCAAAATTATAAGTTTGTCCAGCTCCCAAAGCATCATAAAAAGCCACAGCAAATTCAATTGCAGCTCTATCATTTATAGCCTGACTCATACCAATCACATAATTAATATATTTAACTATTTCTTGAGCTTGATATTCTGAATAACAAGCATTCAGAACAACACATTCTACCTGTTCCGAAAATAATTGAAAAAGTCCGGCAAGAGCTTCAGTATCAACTAATTTTTGAGACCCAGTTTCATCCTCAAAAACTAAACCATCATGGCCTGCTCCATGTCCGCTAAAATGAACAATATTCGGTTGATAATCTAAAATAGCTCTACGAATATCTCTATATCGAGTAGCTTCCGCAGATTCAATTAAAAATAAATCTCTAGAAGGCGATCGCCTCAATCCTTCTTTTATTTCTCGCATTTCTTCATCTAACCTTAAAGAACTTGTACTTTTAGGATTAGCTGATAAAATTAATATTTTCCGATAAGTAGTATTATTATTCATAAACTAATACCTCTTGGAAATAAACATTTTTAGCTTTTGTGTAACTAAGGATTTATTTTTGCCATTATAACCTTAGTTTCTTTGAAACTTACTTTTGACTTATGTGAAACCCTATAGAACCCATTTGGTATCTTGATAAATACCAAGTTTTTTTATCTAGGAGTCAGGAGACAGGAGACAGGAGACAGGAGTTAAGAGGGAAAAGGGAAGAGGGAAGAGGGAAGAGGGAAGATGTGGGCAGAGATAATACAAAAAATTCAACTCCTTGAGATGATTTTTCCTCAAAATTGATGCGCGAAAAGACTTGACTACCATAATTATATAGCTCTCAAATGGGTTCTATAAGCTAAAACCAATTTACAAGGTTAAAAACTTATTTCTACATACCGGAAATATTCCAACTATCTAAAAGTTGCTGTAATTTTTCATCACTAAAATCATTAATAACAATACTCGCTCCTACTTCTAATAAAGATTCAGGTTCATGGGTAGAAGCAACTCCTACTGTGTAAATTCCTGCTCCGACTGCTGACTTAATTCCAGAACGAGAATCTTCAAAAACAATTGCCTCTTCCGGGGAAATTTCCAATTTTTCTAAACATAATTTATAAGGTGCAGGATCTGGTTTTGCGACAGTCATTACTCCACCTAATATTACTAATGGAAAAGTATCTGTTAGCTGCAAAACATCTAACATAAATTCAGCATTTTCTGGAGGTGCATTTGTCACAACTGCTTTCTGAAGTTTTTGGTTTTTCACCCATTCAATAAATTCCAATAATCCTCTCATTGGTTCTAAGTTTGTAGCGATTTCTCGAAATTTAGCTTCTTTATAATCTGCTAGTTCTTCTACTTCTGTAGTTGATAGGTGTGGTAGTAAATCTTGAATAATTGCTGGATTAGTTCTACCACTAATGTGTTGTTTATAAGAGTTATGGTCAATTATTACTCCGTGATTATTTAAAATTTCTTTCCAGGTTTCGTAATGCAAAGGATCTGTATTTGCTAAGGTGCCATCGAGGTCGAACAAAATTGCTTTGAGCATCTTATTTATATAGATAGATAGTATTTACTTTTAGAGTCTGAACTGAAAATTGAATTTTTCAGAGAACTCAGAAAAGTTAGAGGTAAGTCGAAGAAATGACGGTTTAATTTTACTACTGATTTTCAGATAATTAGGTATTTGGATATTGTCTCAGAATTGGGTGAGGGTTTGGAGAGTTCACCTCAGTTGGTAGGGGTTTGGTTTCCAAACCCTTTTTTTTTGTTTCTGATTTGTCTCTATTGCGCAATACGCAATAGAAGTTTTTGCCTACTAATTTCTGATTTCTGGGCAAAATTTGTCGGGGGTGGGAAGAGTTACCTCTGGCGTTAGTATCAAATTTCTATTTCTGATTTGTCTCTATTGCGCAATACGCAATAGAAGTTTTTGCCTACTAATTTCTGATTTCTGGGCAAAATTTGTCGGGGGTGGGAAGAGTTACCTCTGGCGTTAGTATCAAATTTCTATTTCTGATTTGTCTCTATTGCGCAATACGCAATAGAAGTTTTTGCCTACTAATTTCTAATTTCTGGGCAAAATTTGTCGAGGGTGGGAAGAGTTACCTCTGGCGTTAGTATCAAATTTCTATTTCTGATTTGTCTCTATTGCGCAATACGCAATAGAAGTTTTTGCCTACTAATTTCTAATTTCTGGGCAAAATTTGTCGAGGGTGGGAAGAGTTACCTCTGGCGTTAGTATCAAATTTCTATTTCTGATTTGTCTCTATTGCGCAATACGCAATAGAAGTTTTTGCCTACTAATTTCTGATTTCTGGGAAAAATTTGCCGGAGGTGGGAAGAGTCACCTCTGGCGTTAGTATCAAATTTCTATTTCTGATTTGTCTCTATTGCGCAATACGCAATAGAAGTTTTTGCCTACTAATTTCTGATTTCTGGGAAAAATTTGCCGGAGGTGGGAAGAGTCACCTCTGGCGTTAGTATCAAATTTCTATTTCTGATTTGTCTCTATTGCGCAATACGCAATAGAAGTTTTTGCCTACTAATTTCTGATTTCTGGGAAAAATTTGCCGGAGGTGGGAAGAGTCACCTCTGGCGTTAGTATCAAATTTCTATTTAATGTTTATCCACCAAATAATCCACACTTTCAATCATAAACCTGACAATTTCTGAAGGAGTATAAACAATTCCCAATCTATCCGCACCCAGAGGATTATAAGACTTATAAAAATTCTCATAAACCACCTTCAAAAATTCCTGCTTTTCGTGATGATTATAAATACTCGCCGCCTTCCTTTTAATCACCCCATAATAACGCTCAATCGAACGTAAAATATTTCTGCGAGTCGTGCCAGTAAAAATCTGTAAAGACTTTTAAATTGAATTAGCAAACCATCATTATCTCTGGTTAAAACCGAATGGATTAATTAGGTCTTGCTGATTAAATCTCAAAGCATTGACAGATCAAGGTAAGTGCCTTCTTTTGGTCGAAAAAAGTGCGCTTGTTTGAGCTCTTCATGGTCGAAAAGTTAGGACTTTGGGCAGACAAACAGAGAAAAATCAAGGTACAATTATTCCTCCTACTTTCTCTTTCTCCCCACCCTCCCCACACTTCCCACACTCTGCTTTTTTCAGCAAACCCTAATTATCAATTATCCATTATCCATTATCAATTTAATACTTCCGCTCTTGTGGTTCAAACATATTTATTGCCACAGGTCGATAACTAATATCAATTCCCGCCAACGAATAATACGCCAAACTATGCCGTAAAAACCTCTCATCATTTCGTTGCGGAAAATCTTCCCGACTATGAGCACCCCGACTTTCCTGACGACTCAACGCCGAACTTAAAATTGTCTCCCCCACAAGAATAATACTCCGCAACTCTAACGCCTCAATAACCTCAGTATTCCAAGACTTGCCCTTATCATCCAAATAAACCTGTTGATATTGTTCCTGTAACTGCTCCAATTTTTCCAACCCCTGCTGCATCACATCTTGGGAACGAAACACACCACAATGTTGAGTCATTGCATCCTGAAACTGCTGCCGTAAAAAATCAATGCGATATTCTCCAGAGCGGTCTAACAAACCCTGAATTTGTTTCCGCGCCTCCTCTAAATAAGGTTGCTCCTCAACATCAGGTAACTTCCGACCTTCCACAAACTCAGCGATCGCTGCTCCAGTGCGTCTTCCATAAACAACACATTCCAACAAAGAATTACTTCCCAAACGGTTTGCTCCATGTACTGAAACACAAGCACATTCTCCCGCAGCAAATAAGCCATCCACCAAACCATCTGCACTCGCCAAAACTCTACCATCAGTATTAGTGGGAATACCACCCATAGAATAATGAGCAGTGGGACGAACTGGCATCGGTTTGTTCACCGCATCAATACCTAAAAGACGATGTGCCTCTTCCCAAGCAAACGGTACTCGACTCATAATTTTTTCCCGTCCCATGTGCCGTAGATCGAGATAAATAAACGGACCACCCGCAGTACCATCCATATTAATTCCCCGACCAGCACCAATTTCCAAAGTAATAGCACGGGAAGTAATATCGCGGGGTGCCAACTCCATGCGACTAGGAGCATAATTTGCCATAAAGCGATCGCCATCACTATTAATCAGATAAGCACCTTCACCGCGCACCGCTTCAGAAATCAAAACTCCTGCTGGATATAAACCTGTAGGATGAAACTGTACAAACTCCATATCTTGCAGAGGAAGGCCAGTCATTGCTGCCATTGCCAAACCGTCGCCAGTAGAAGCATAATCATTGGAAGTGGTATTAAATACTCGACCATAACCACCAGTGGCAAACATTACTGCCTTTGCTCGCAGCACAACAATTTCACCATCTAGAATATGGTACATAACTACGCCCTTTGCCTGACCATCTTCGAGTATCAAGCGCATTACATACCATTCCTGATAAATATGCACCCCATAACGACGGAGGTTATTTACCAATTCATGTAAAATAGCGTGACCAGTTTTATCCGCAGCGTAACAAGTGCGGTTGTGGGAATGACCGCCGAAAGCACGTTGAGCAATGCGACCATCTGGCAACCGAGAAAATAATACCCCTAAATGTTCGAGGTCGATAATTACATCTGGCGCTTCTTTTGCCAAAATTTCTACTGCATCCTGGTCAGCTAGATAGTCCGAACCTTTTACAGTATCAAAAGCATGAGCTTTCCAACTATCTTCTGGATCTACATTTTGGAGGGAAGCCGCTATTCCACCTTGAGCTGCTACCGAGTGGGAACGAATGGGGTGAGTTTTGGCAACAACTGCTACATTTAAGCTAGGATTTTTGCGAGCTATTTCTACAGCAGCGCGACTGCCTGCTAGTCCGCCACCTACTATTATTACGTCGTGTTCTAACATTAAGTAAATCTCTAATAGTTTTATGCTTTTATTATTTTATACCAAATAGACATCTCCAGAAAAAAGGGAGTAGGGAGTAGGGAGTAGGGAGTAGGGGGAAATAATTTATATATCTAGTTCCATAATTGATTTTATTTTTAATTTATTATTAGAGATGTCTAATTTAAAAAAAGGTATTTATATCATTTTCTGACAGGTCATTTCATTTATCAGTTATCAGTACTTTTTTCTGAGATAAAAAACCTACCTGTGTCATTAAGCAGGCAGGTTTTTAACTTTTTAAGTGCCTCGAATTAAATGAGGACTCTAGCTTTCGGTGTTGCTAAATTCAAAGTCAGTAAGCATTTCTTGCAGAATGCGCTCGTATTCAGCTTTTTAATGAATGAACCAAGTATTTGCTTAACTTCTACTACATTTTTGAACAAAGAATTGAAGCACAAGAACAACAAGCTTAAATTGTCCACTAAAAGTAATAAAGCTGATAACGCAGTTCTGACCATAGGACACTAGCTGATAGTTGACCGCTGACCGCTGAATGCTTATTACAAAACATTTAACCTAGAGAAGTTGCTGCTTGCTGACCAGACATTGACGTTTGAGACTCTTCTTCTTCGTTAGGTTCTACTGAAAGTACTTCAATATGATTTAATAGGGTAGTTACAAAAGCAAAAAGTAGGAAGGGTAGAGACAAAACCACGATTAAAGCAATAGCTCCTAGAGCATAGACTTGGCTACTGCTAGTCCAAAGGGCAACTCCTCCAGCTATGCTTAAGAATACTACTATTAACCAAACAATAATTTGGCCATAAATGTCACCGAAAGTGAGCGTGCATCGGATACTATATTTTTGCAAATTATTCATCATTTTTACCTCGTTGCATTACCTCAAATTAATAAGTTAGACGTATTGTCAAACCATAGTAATTTATAGGTTAGACTAACTGTCAAACTAGAGTAAAATTTATTACGATCAAAATCGTAATTGTTACAACACTTTACAGTTTTTAACTGTAAAATAATATAGTTGTTACAAAAGTAACAATTAAATCTTTTTTATCTTTTTTTTATCTACATTAGACATCTCTGAAAAAGAATAGACTTTTTGCAAAAGTAGACAACAGCTTATCTGGGAATCAGGAAGAAAATTTATAAAAAAAGACACAAAAAATGATCTAGATGTGTAATTTTCGGAGATTTCTATTTTTCTCTTTCAAGCTATCCTTAATTTCTGGCAGAAGCATTACAAGTTAATGTGTAATACTAGATCCGGTTTAAAAGAGATATTTATTGTGAAGATAAAGCAGAAGACAGAGGGCAGAAGGGTTAGAATGATTTGGATAAATTAGCTTTTTATAACTGGATTTGGTATGATTTGATACTGAAAAATTTTATCTATAATAATCAATAGTTAATATCTAAATTTTACATAAAAAATGCAATCAAAAATTGAAATTATAGAACAAAGTTTTGATAAAATTAAACTTTATACTAATGAATTTGCAGCCAGTTTCTACGAAAACTTATTTGCAGAATATCCAGAGACAAAACCACTGTTTGCTAATACTGACATACAACAGCAACAAAAAAAATTGCTGGATGCTCTGATACTGGTAGTCGAAAATTTGCGTCATCCAGAGATACTAAAAGAAGTCGTGCAAGCATTAGGCAGTCGCCACATTAATTATGGCGTGCTACGACAACATTATCCCCTCGTAGTTAAAGCACTACTAAAAACATTAAAGCAGTATCTTGGGGAATATTGGACTCCAGAAGTAAAAGCAGCTTGGATATATGCTGATCGTGGAATGGCAAAATTGATGTTGCAAGGTGCAAACTATCCATCGGAGACAGAGCGATCGCCCACTACGAACACTACAGAAACCGAAACCAAGACCCAGGAAAACCCCGAAATCAAGAACACCGCAACCGAAGTTCAAGCTATAGCAACCCAACCTCCACCCCCACAGTCAACCCCTACTTCACCAATAGAACTCATTGAAACCAGCTTTGAAAAAATCAAACCCCGTGGAGCAGAATTTGTCGCCAGTTTCTATGAAAATCTATTTGCAGCATACCCAGAGGCAAAACCACTATTTGCTAATACTGATATACAACAGCAAGAAAAAAAGTTGCTTAATTCCTTAGTGTTAGTAGTAGAAAGTCTGCGCCACCCAGAAGTTTTAGCACAAGTATTGCGCGCTCTCGGTGCCCGTCATATAAATTATGGAACTCTTCCGCAACATTATCCTCTAGTTGGGGAAGCATTGTTGAAGACTTTAGAACAGTATCTTCAGCAAGATTGGAATTCGGAAGTCAAGAATGCGTGGGTATTTGCTTACGAACAAATTGTGCAATTGATGTTTGAGGGTGCAGGGTATTCTCCAGAAACTTCAAACACAGAAGTTGAAACTACCTCGCCACCAAAAATAAAAATAATTTATAGAAAGCACCATTAACAAAATCATCTTCTAAATTACAGGTAGAAGTTATTGAAACGAGCTTTGAAAAAATTAAACCCCGTAGCGCAGAATTTGCTGCCAGTTTCTATGAAAACCTATTTGCAGCATATCCAGAAGCAAAACCACTATTTGCTAATACCGATATGGAAAATCAACAAAAAAAGTTGCTTAATTCTATAGTCTTAGTAGTAGAAAGTCTGCGCCACCCAGAAGCTTTAGCAAAAGTATTACGCGACCTCGGTGCTCGTCACGTTAATTATGGCACTCTCAAACAACATTACCCTTTAGTGGGAAAAACTATACTGAAAACTTTAAAACAGTATCTCCAGGAAGACTGGAATCCCGAAGTTAAGACAGCTTGGGTATATGCACTCGGTCAGATTACTAGATTCATGTTTGAAGGAGCAGGTTATATAAAAACACCAACACCACTTCCCAAACAAGTAGAATAAACAACGACACAACCCACTTCTGAACAAGAAAAAAAATCTCTGTCTCCTCCAAAAACTAGACAAAAAATAACAACTAAAACTAAGCAAAAAAAAGAACAGTCAGATCAAGAATATTCTGCTGAAAAAGCAACAGCAAAACTCAAAAAAATACTTACACAAATTATTAATATTTTCTGGAAATTGCCAAAAATATATGTAGTAATTATCGCCGTCATTATTGCAGTTATAGTTGTTAATTTAGTAGGTGAAGATTCTATTTTTGCTAAAACATTAGATTCTAAAGCATTGATAAATAAAGGTTTTATATAGAATCCGGTTATACAGTAATTGCAAAATTACTTTCTCTTAATACAGATGTTCTACTGAATACAAATTTAAAAATTCATGCTATTTCAATCTTTTCTTTCTCCTGACTCCTGACTCCTGAGGACTGACTCCTAGAGCGATACGATAACTAATTACCCGGATTCTATATTAGCTGTTTGAAGTTGAAAAAAAGTGCCTGGTATCACGTCTAAAACGCTCAAAAAGTTAGTATTTTAGGCTCATAAGTTGGGCAGAAAAATCCCAAATTGACAATTCTTACTTCTACCTCCTCGCTCCCGATCCATTTCTCCCCTCCTGGGAGGGGTTAGGGGTGGGTTGTCTCCAGTATAGCTGTCTCCAGTATAGCTGTCTCCTACCCCTACTAAAAGACTAGTGAAGCGCAAACCCTAATTAATTTTCCAATTCCGTCATCATAGTTTCCACTTTTTCTTTACCTTCAGAATTATTCTGTTTCTCAAACAATTTTAATGCCCTTTCAAAAGACTTTCTGGCTTCTCGAACGCGCTCTCGACGGTGAAGAGCTAACCCCATTTTATAATGAGCATCTGCACGATCGGGATTTTTCTTAATTACTTGCCGAAACATAATTATTGCTTGTAAATAATCCTGGCTTTCTAAAAGTATCTCTGCTGCCGCAAACTTAGCCTCCACTAGATCGGGATTAGCATAAGCAGCTCTTTGATAAAATTTCAAAGCAGCTTGAGGATTATTTTGCGCTTTATAAATTTCCGCAATTTGAAACTGAATCTCTCCATTTCGAGGTCCTAGACGAGAAGCTACTTCTAGAGTAGCTAAACCACCATTAATATCTCCAGTAGATAATAAAGCAGTTCCTAACTTGATTTGCACTCCTGGATCTCTCGGTGATAATCTAACAGCTTCTCGAAGTGCTTCTAATGCTTCAGGAAAACGTTCCTGTTTCAGTAATGTTAAACCCATTGAGGCATAAGCTTCAGCATTATTAGAATTAGATTGAATTGCTACTTGATATGCAATGATCGCCTCATTGTATTTCTCTAGACGAAACAATGCAGCACCTAATCCTAAATGAGCATTAACATTATTGCGGTCAAGTAAAGAAGCACGGCGATAAGCTTTAACTGCGGCCTGATAGTTTTCTAACTTAGCCATACTATATCCCAAACCATATTGAAAATCTGCTTTATGAGGCTCAATAGCGATCGCCTGTTGATAAAACTGACTTGCAGCTTGAAAATTTCCTTGGAGTGCTTCTAAATAGGCAATACCAGAATATATTTGTGCATTTTTTGGGTCTAAACGTGCTGCCTGTTGATATATTGTGATAGCTTTTTGGTATTTACCTGCATCCGCTAGCGCTCTTCCCTGGCGTAGTAGTTTGTCTAAGTTAGAACTCACGGATTGATTTTGAGCCAATAATTTGACCCCACAGCCAGGATAAATGTAGGTCTTTATGCCAGATGTTTTTTGACAAGCAACCCCATAGGCAACAGAAGGAATAGTGGCTGTTATTATGGCCACTACTAAACTACTAAATATTGATACTGTTTTTTTGTACACGGCCAGTCTGAAATATTAAATGTTCATAGAAATTATTAATCATATCACCGCTTTGAAAAACTTAAGACAGGGAAATATTTTTCCTACTATTACCTCTGTTGGTGCGCTACCAGGTGCGTCTGTCGCGCCCCGCGGGGTCGCACCGCTGTTCCCTGTGGCCTATTCCCTGGCATAAAAAAGAAAATAAACCCATCTCCTGTCCCCCCACTATCGAAACTTATTGACATAAACTTTGACCTTTCTTAGAAAATATTCACGAAATTAAACTTGTAGAAGGCTATGTTTTCCATTAATATGAGTGTTACTCCGGCAGAGTGGACTGTGTTGCCAGTTTCTACCTCATCCTGCGCATTATAGAATTTCAATCTGTTCATCAAATCAAACCTCTTGCTGACAAACTCTTCCCACTGGTAGCTTATTGTAGGGCAATGAATCGTCAATATGGCCTCAGACTCAACAACGCTTTGTCGATTATCACTACTCCTCAAGAGGCGATACGGCTGATGCCATGCTCTGCGAAAACTTGGTTTGAACCTAATGAAGTGATGAAATATTGGCACCAGTGGCCTATTTTTGGCAATTACAGAATGTAGTATAACTTGCTAATTTTGTAGGCTTTGTTAAGCTGGGTTTAAGGGTATAACTACTTCGGAAGAAAAATCTATTAATCCTCCTGCCTAATCAAGGATAAAACAGTGTATTTATTCTATGTGGTTTTTACCGGGATTTATTTCTCAACCCACTGAAAACTTACCTAGAAAATTGTCTGGAATAGCTACACAAAAGCTTTTAGTAAGCAAGCTGTTCCATATCTCTTTTTTGTGCTGAACTATTAGTCTATTTCTAGACATCAATTAAATTAAACCATGCTTAATTTTTTGCTTGTGATTTACCTAGTAACTTTACTAAATAAGGACAATGAACATGAATCACCAACTCAGTCTAGTGCTTCAAAATGACAAAAATATTCAAAAATTAGGTTGTATTAGCGCTGTACATAATCCTAAAGATACTAATCATTTGGAACGCCGACAACAACAACGTGCTATTAGTTTATCGATGATGAAAGTTGCCATAATTTATGGTAATAGACAATTTAGTTATGGGGCAGTCACTTATACTTTGACTGATAAGAATTTATGCAGAACTCCTTATAAAAGGTTTATAGATGTGCTGCGAGGATTGCGAGTTGTTTGTGTTCATGGATTTCCAGAACCTAAAATTATGACTGCTTATTGGCATAATAAAACGAAGCGAAAAGTTCATAGATAGATGTTGATATATTGCTAATTTATGAGCTTAAAAAGTTTACATTCATTCAGCAAACTTACCTTACTCAACCCAACTCACTACTATTTTATGTAGGCTAAAATGTTGGGTGAGAAAATTATTTATAGCAGAAGGAAGAAGGAAGAAGGAAGAAGGAAGAAGGAAAAATATTACGTTATTTACTCCTTATTATATCAAATCAGGTTAATTGCACATAGAATCCGCTTATATAATATCTGTTTATAATTCTATTATTACTTCAATACTAGACATCTCCGCAAAAGAGGGAGTAGGGATATTGCATGCAACGTCCGTACAGGGAAATAATTGATAAATAAGAGTATGATAATTGATTTGATTTTTTATTATTGGAGATGTCTATTTAATCTCCCATTTTCCCCTCCTGGGAGGGGGAGGGGCGAAGGGTGGGTCTCCTACTCTCAACTATATAATAAGTGTTCAACCGGATTTGATATTACTTCTTCGTTCTGTCATATAGCAATGTGCGCTGGCATATTTACAAATTACAGGAACTGTCTAATAGCTAAAAGTCTTATATTATTGGCAATTATTCCCCCTATTGCCTGTTGCCTGCGCGTAGCGCTATACTATTCAAACTTCACAAATATTTCTACGGTTTCATTTGGAGTTAAACCTGTATATTGAGCGCGGATAGTAGTATTTGATTTAATAGTAAAAAAATTTGTAATACTCCCCAAAGAAAGTAAATCCCCTTTTTTTAATTGTTTACCTTCTGCTTGTAAAGAATTTTTAATCCAGAGAACAACATTTAGTGGATTACCTAATAAAGAACTGCTATTTCCTGATACTAATACTTTACCAGTTTCATCTAAAATTTCTAGGTTTAGATTCTTTAAACGATTTTCCCATTCATCAGTATCTGTTAAAGGAATAGGATTACCTAAAACTCCAGCTCTTGCCCCAACATTAATAGCTAAAAGAGTAGGTGCATCTAATTTTACATCTTGACTATAAACCAAATCTGGTAATTCAATAAATGGTATTACTGCATCAAGATATTTCAAAGTTTCTCTAGGAGTTTTAGCATTATTAATTTCTGCACTTCCAACTCTAACAATTAAATCACCTTCGCCTATAGGACGACTGCCAAATTTAGCTGGAATTACAGCACCACTTTCGAGGAACATTTTGTCGAGTAAAGCACCTCGCAAAGGCTGAGAAACATTAAAACGTTGTTGAGCATTTGGATTAGTTAGTCCTGCTTTGTAGCCAACTATTTGACCTAAGTTTTTACTAATTTCTGATATAAATTGCTTTTGAATTTGTTTTGCTTGAGGAATAGTTAGGGTTGTTGCAGTGTCAACAGGAGTTTTGTTCAGATAATTTTCCACAAGATTTTTCACTAACTGAGAATCACTATTTTGAGTAACTATGGATGTAGAATTTTTGTCCGATACTTCTGTTTCCGATGATATTTTTGATGTTTCAAAAGTGCAGGCTGAAAGTAAGGAGATTAAGAGTAAAATAAGATATTTAGATATGTGCATAATTTTTAGTTTTTAATAAGGTTTTGTCAGTCTTTACTCCCATTGAGAACAATCAGGAAGATTTTCAGGGTCGGAATCTTTATCTTGTTCAATTTCCTTTATTCTCTCTTGGTTAGCTTGCTGATCTTCAGGAATCCATTGAAATTCAAATCTTCTAGTGTCTATTATTTTTTCAGATATTGTGTCGATATTGTCTTCAAATAGTGTGTCTATATTGTTTTCTTGTATTGTACTCTTTACATAAGTTGCTTCTTTCCAATTGCAGGCTAATTTTATTTGTGCATTACGAAGGTTTTTGGCATTAAAAAGGTAAGCTCCACGGAGGTTAGCTCCATCAAGGTTAGCTCCATCAAGGTTAGCTTCACTAAGGTTAACTCCACCAAGGTTAGCTTTAGTGAACTTAATTCCAATCATGTTAGCTCCATTGAGGTTAGCTCCATTGAGGTAAGCTTCATTGAGGTCAGCTCCAATGAAGAAAACTTTACTGAGGTTAGCTAAAACCAGGTTAGCTTTAGTCAGTTTAACCCTACTGAGTGTAGCTTCACTGAGGTCAGCTTGAAATAGTCTAGCTCCACTGAGGTTAGCGTCATGGAGATTAGTTTTATTAAGTTTTAGACCAGATAAAGAAAATCCTTCATTATTTAATCGTTCTACTGCAGCTGTCACAACCCCAGATTTATCGCTTTGACCTTCATTAATAATACTCCAGCTAGAAAAATGTCTTTGTTCTTTTCGTTCTTTACGCTCCGTAAACCAGCTCACTAAACTAACAATAAGAGTAATATTGGCAAGCAAACCAACAACATTTAAAATTGCGAAATTTGTTAACAAATAGTCTATATCTTCTACAAATTTCTCAATAGCAGTTGTTTCCCACCAATCTGCAAAACGTCTGATTGGTCTGGTTTGTTTTTCAGGAGTTTCTTTTTCAGGAGATTGAACGTCTTGAGGAGAAGAAATATATTGTTGTTTCGGATTTTCTATTCCTTCCTCTTCAATATTTATTTTTTCTGGGAAAACTACATTTTCGTACAATAAAGAAGTAGTAAATTCAAAATTAATGCTTTCTAATTTAAGCGAAAATTCCTGTTGACTATCAGCTATTTCCTCAAGAGAATAAGTAGTAAGTTCCCATTTATTTTTTTCATTAATTTGATAGTATTCAATACATATCTTTTCTGAGTCAATAAGAGCATATTCTCTGAGACTTTCTATCTGACGATAATGTTGGAATTTTTGAGCGCGGTCGAAATTTTCTGTACTTGATGATAAAACTTCTACAATTAAACAGGGATAATAGATAATATTTCTAGATTCTCGATCTCGTGGATCGCAACTTACAACTACATCGGGGTAGAAAAAGGAACCATTGCTGGAAACTGCGACTTTAGTATCTGCGATTTGCACTCTACAACCTTTTCCTTGCAGGTGACTTTTTAAAGCAGACGCTAAGTTGAGAGCAATGTCATTATGAGAAAGAGTTTCTCTAGTCATCCCGTAGACTTTGGCATTGATATATTCATATTTTACGGGTTGCTCTTCTTCCCATGCTAGATATTCTTCTGGAGTCATCTTTTCAGTTACCAAGGAAAATTAATTGTGTTCCCTTAATTTAGCATGTCGGGACGTTGGATGCAACTTCCCTACCGGAAAATGATGTACAAGGTAAATAGTGAAAACCTTGTAGTGCGGGCATCTTGCCCACTATATGACCTAATTACAGCGGGAAGCGCTGTAATTCTATTTTCACAACCGACAAGACTTACGTTCGCGGGTTTCTTCCACATTTTGCCAACCATAAGAAAAATGACTAATAGAATTAATTTGAGGAGTTGCTCTTCTAATAGCTTGCATTTGGATCTCCAAGGAAGGGCGACCAGTAACAGGTTGTCCCCAAACTCCAGCGATCGCCGGAATAACTGATACCCCATTTGGTGCCATACTTACCACTCTCTCTACTTTTGAAACAATACAACTGGGGTTGCGATCGCCACAAGTTCCATAAGACATGGGATGCCATTCCATTGAAGCTGGAAATTGATCCCAAGGTTGGAGTCGAGAGTCAAACCCATTATCGCGTACCCTTTTGTTACCACCAGGGAAAAATACAGCACCAGCAGAAAGACCTTTTTGTTTCACTGGTTTAGTCGCCATTTTGAGAAAGTCAAGTATTCCTTGAGCTGCATGAGCAACACTCAATTCCCAAACTTGTCGTCCCGAACCTCCTTTCGGTAGTCTACCAGTAGCAGATTCAGTAGTAGCAGGTGAAAAGAAATTTTGCCACTTAGGAGTTT
Source organism: Okeania sp. SIO2F5 (assembly GCF_010692685.1). NCBI lineage: Bacteria > Bacillati > Cyanobacteriota > Cyanophyceae > Oscillatoriales > Microcoleaceae > Okeania > Okeania sp. SIO2F5. The sequence continues at coordinate 38,084 of NZ_JAAHGU010000048.1, forward strand.
GCTTGTAAGAAACCGCAGAAATATCTCCAGAAGTTACATATCCTTTGTCTAAAAATCTTGTGAGTAATTCCTTTCCTGCTTCATTTTTCGCCCGTTGCAATAGAACTTTCCTAGAAGCTTCACCATAAACCCATAAATCTTTTACTTCATCCGCTACAGAGTCTGGTCCTACTCCACGCAAATAACGAACGTAGTCGAATAAAACACCTTGAGGTTGACGTTTAAGTACCTCATTAATCATAACTGCATAATCTTGACGTGCCTCTGGACTGTAAGGGTCAATGAATGTATGAAAAGCATGACTTGCGCCTAACTGGTCGTGCAAACTCGTATTGTCTGGAATCACATCAAGGGTTGTTTGACCTTTACCATTGCGAGCTAAAGCTTGTTGGCGGTTGGGTAGTTGAGAGTAAGTATAGCCAAAGTTGATGGTAAATACCCAAGCATAAGCTCGCAAACCACGAACGCCTGCTTTTTTGAGACTCTCAGCTAATAGATCGACATTTTCATAACCAGGGACGCGCAGTACAGACGGCCAAACTGTGGGGTTATTTGCTGCGGGAAGAAGCACTTGTCCATCATAAAAAGCTTCTATGTAAACTTGATTGTAGCCTTTATTAACTACATGGTCGAGTATTCTGTCGATTTCTCCTGGTCTAGCATCACAAGGATATAGTCGCAACCATATGCCTTGAGTTTTTGGCCAGTTTCTCAGGCGACAGTTGTTTACTTCTCTACCGTGTTGAATCAAGATATCCTGATATTGTTTTTCTGCTTCTTTGTTTCCAGTTAAGACTGCTTGACGTAAGTTTTCTTTTGTAGCGATCGCTTCTGGTGTCAGCCGACAATAAGCATCTGTTTGTGCTTTAGCTGATTGTTGATACCAAAATAATGGATTTGCTACTAGGCAAAATAAAGTAGCTAATAAACTACGATATAAGGTTTTTTTTGCTTTAATTTTTTTGTGTGAAGTATAATTTTTGTTCATAACAATAATTAAATTTATTTCCTCATACAAATAAACAGAATAACACCTAATATCATGTCTCTTTGAATAACCACAATAAAAAATTTAGGGAGTAGGGAGCAGTAGGGAACAAGGGGAAATTTGTTTGCGCAGAATTCCGCACCGAAAAAATATTCTCGCCTACAGAGAAGAACATTTTTACCCTTGGCTAATTAATAAGACTTGATATAATTATTGATTAGCTATTCGGTCAATACCTAGTCTTTCAGTATAGTTTAAGAATAAATTGTATAGCGCTACGCAAATAAATAGTGCGCGGACATTCGTTTATTTCCTACTCCCTGCTCCCTACTCCCTTTTCACTCAAATTTGATTGTCAAACGCCAAAGAACCTACTGCTAAGTAGGTAGGTCTAATTAAACGTTAAAAAAATTGTTGGGGCGGGTTTAACCAAAAGCTTTGATGTAAAGCACGTTTGATATCATGTCCGGTAACATCGGTATTGTATAGCAAGGGTAGGGAACACTTAACTGGGAACAGGGAACAGGCAAGAATACTTAAGAGCAAGAAAAAAACTTAAATTTCCTGTAGATATTCACCTTTGGGTTTACACGAACGCGCCCCAGCGGACATGATATGAGTTCTAAAAACCCGCCTTCTAATATTGCGTTTATTTATGCTCACCTAAGATTGACAAAAAAAAATTCGGATTATAGTTACCCGAATTTATACAGCTACTAAGAAAAAACTGAGGAATTGATGATTTTTTCACCTTCTTTGTAAGACAAATTAAAATTAGTCGAATACCTACAACCTATTTTGTACTAAATAATAGGAGGTAGGATATAGTTATAACTACAATAATTTGAATTAATACTCTTTCATTGATTTTAGAAATTGAAAATCTTAACTATGATGACTATCATCTCATAGTCTATGGGAAGTTCATAAGTTCAATGAAAAGAACCTCTAAATATCACCTCACATTTTTGTTCAAATTTTGTCTCAGTTTTTGTGTTTTTTTCAGCAATTATTTTTCTGTTATTTCCAGTTCTATAGCATTCTTAAATTATTGGTCAAAAATCCAGAATTGTATAGACAAAAAAATGTCAGTTATTAACCCCTTTTCCTTATTTCTAAATTCCCAAATATTTTCTGCACAACTTAAATATAACTGCCATATTTCTAGAGGTATAAAAAATATTTTCTTTAGTTAAAAGGCAAAGAGATAATTGCTAAATTAAGAATTAATATAGTGTTTCTCAGACTTAGTTTAAGATACACTTATTTTCCCTATTTTATTTTTCCTTTTCTCTAAAACCAGTAACTTTGTACTTCAACAGTATAGTAATTGCGATAATCATAATTTAATCTGACAATTACGCTCCCCGCTTTAAAGCAAGTTCTACTTGTCTAAATTCTTGACCTAAACGTTTCTTCAATTTTTCAGGCACAGGACGATTTGGATAAGAACTATAATGCCCTGCTAAAGAATTAAGAGCAGTTCGCATAGTAGTAAATGAAGGTAAATTCGATACAGAATTATCACGTCGGTAGCGAGAGGCATAGTCATTAATTATTTGACGTGCTATTGCTTGAGCTTCCGCCTTACTTTCTGTATTCTCTGGTAACTCAATAGCTGTTTTTAAGGTATTTATTAAAGCTAATGTGTCTTCTTGATAATTTCCAGTTAAAGTTGCGGGATTATTAGAACAGCCCATCAAACCTATTACACAAACTAAAACTAAGGCTAGTACACGAGAAATAAAACGTTTCATAGAACTTTGTTTGCTATGGTGGCTAATTTGTTATTGATTATTTCATAGTATAGTCTAGCTCAATTTGAAATTTTAGTGTAGCTATATATCAAAAAAATATCTGTGTACTACAGTTTTTGATTTTTGTCAAATGTCAATTGTTTGACCACGATCGAATAATCAAAAATCCCAGAAATAACTAATTTGTCCCGATCGCACCGAAAGAATTTGAGTATCTTGTAACCACTGACCATCAAAACACCCCAAATGAGTAGTAGTAATCAAAGTTTGAAAACGGTCAGTAATTGCTTCTAACAACTGATTTTGTCGATGCAAATCTAACTCTGCCAACACATCATCCAATAAAAGCAAGGGTGGTTCCTTTATTACCTGTTCAATAAGTTGTAACTCTGCCAACTTTAACGCTAACACCAAAGTGCGCTGCTGTCCTTGAGAAGCATATTGTCGTGCTGGAGTATCATTAATGATAAAAGCTACATCATCTCGATGAGGACCTACTACTGTAGTACCTTGATATTGTTCGGCGATCGCCCGTACCTTGATTTTTTCTAAAAAAGCTTGACGCACGCCATCCAAACTATCTTGAATAATCAATTCCTGACTATCAACCATCACATTCGCCAAATATTCCATCCGCAAAACTTCCATATTTCCAGCGATCGCCCGGTGCCACTCACTCGCTAACGGTGCTAACCTCTGTAAAACACGCTGTCTTCGGCGAATTACCCGCGCTCCAGTAGTTGCCAACTGAGCATCCCACAAAGCTAACTCCTGAGTAGAAATAGGATTTATGGAACCAGTAGTTTCTGCTGCCATTTTCTGTTGGCGAATCTGCTTTAACAAAGCATTCCGTTGGCGCAAAACTTGATTGTACTGTTGCAGAATGTGAGCATAGACAGGTTCGAGCTGTACCAATAGTCGGTCTAACCAGTGACGGCGTACTTCAGGTCCACCCCTGACTAAATCTAAATCTAGACTGGAAAACTGAACCACATTCAGAATGCTTAAAAAGTCTAAATGGCGACGTAAAGTTTCACCATTAATTGCTACAGTGCGTCTACCTTGACTCCGTACAGTTAAAGTCAGCTCAATATTGCCAACTTGTCTTTCTAAGTTAGCTTGTATTTGTCCCGCTGGTTTGCCATCTAAAATTAAATCGCGATCGTGACTAACCCGATGAGATTTGAGAGTGGAAAGTAACTCTACTGACTCCAGTAGATTAGATTTACCTTGGGCATTATCTCCCACTAAAATTGTTTTGGCAGCATCAAAATTAACTTTTTGATCTAGATAGTTCCGAAACTGTCGTAAATGTAAATGTCTAAGGTACATATTCACTAGGAGACAGGAGACAGGAGACAGGAGAAATAGGAATTTAGAGGAGGTAGGAGTAAGAATTGTCCCTTGATTTTTCTACCATAGTCAGCCAAAAATATGGCAATGTGCGCTGGCATATTTACAAATTGCAGGAGATGTCCAATAGCTAAAAGTCTTAATATTATCGGTTTTTTATTCCCCCTGTTGCCAGATGAGCTGTTGCCTGTTGCCTGCGCACAGCGCTATACTAGCTTTTTGCAGCTCACAGGCACCGAAAAGCTGGCACTTTTTTGAACCCCAAAAAGGCTAATACCTTATATTTATCAATACTTTGAGAATTAATCAGCAAACCCTACATATTTACTAGAAGTCACGACGTTTAAATTAACGAGTTTAACCACCAGATTAAATAAAACCGCCCCAAATATCTAACTATAACGTCTTAGTTTCTCAACATAAAACTCCTATTATTAAGTATACTAACGAGCGTCAGGGATTACTTCTGACTTTTGTACCTCACCAATCCAACAGCTCCCCTATCTTGTACCAATTCACTTGAAAAATGTCACAAATAGTTTCAAACTTTAAGTGTTAAATAATTTCCTGAAATTACTGTAGCATCAAAGTTTTGAGCTTCTATAAAATCTTACTTTTAATTTTTGACTTTTAATTTTTGACTTTTGACTTTTGACTTCTTGCTTAAATTCTATGAAAATAATATTCTTTGGCACACCCCAATTTGCTGTTCCCACTCTGGAAAAATTATTAACTCGGCCAGAAATTGAAGTTGTGGCAGTTGTCACTCAACCTGATAAGCGACGGGGACGTGGCAATAAGCTCATCCCATCTCCAGTTAAGTCATTAGCAGTTTCTCACAGTATCCCTGTTTGGCAACCCCGTCGAGTTAAAAAACATACTGAAACTCTCAATTTATTACGACAAGCACAAGTAGATGTATTTGTGGTAGTTGCTTATGGACAGATTTTGTCTGCGGAAATTTTAGATATGCCGAAGTTGGGTTGTGTAAATGTTCATGGTTCGATTTTGCCCAAATATCGCGGTGCTGCTCCTATTCAGTGGTCTATTTATCATGGCGAGAAGGAAACAGGCAATACCACGATGTTGATGGATGTGGGGATGGATACGGGTCCAATGTTGTTGAAGAGTATTATTCCTATCGGTTTATTGGATAATGCTGCATCTGTGGCGGAAGTTTTGGCAAAGGATGGGTCTGATTTATTATGGGAAACTTTGTTGAAGTTGGAGACAGGGGATATTGAACCTATTGCTCAAGATGATTCTTTGGCAACTTATGCTCCGCTGATTCAAAATTCTGATTATCAAATTGACTGGTCCAGGGGTGCTTGGGAAATTCACAACCAAGTAAGGGGATTTTTTCCTAACTGTGTCACCAGTTTTCGGGGTGAGTCTTTGAAGGTAATGGCAACTGTGCCAGTAGGTGCTGAATATTGGTCGGAGTTGCCTCCTGAGTTGCAGAAGTTGGAAAAGGTTTGGTCTTCTGAGTCTGAGGTTTCTGGGAGTTTGGGGGAAGTAGTGAAAGTTATTAAGGGTTTGGGACCAGTGGTGCAAACTGGTGCTGGTTGGTTGTTATTGTGCCAGGTGCAGTTGTCAGGAAAGAAGGCGGTTTCTGGTTGGGATTTTGCTAATGGTACTCGTCTGGCCATGGGGGAGATTATTGGCAGTTAGGATGGGTCATTTCAGTTATCAGTTATAGCACTACACAAATAGGGCGCGGACATTGATAAATCCTCAAACTCAGTCAGGGATTACTTCTGTAGGGGTGTTAATGATATTTTGCTTCGCATAACTATCGTTAATGTCCCTACTGACTTCTAATATCATGTCCGGATAATTAGTGATAAAAAAAACTTTCTCCTTCTTCTTCTTTCTTCCCTCCTGACTCCTGACTCCTGACTCCTGACTCCTTCATCGTTTATTTATAACTGTTCAACCGGACATGATATAACTTCTGACTTGCGCGTAGCGCTATATCAATACCTCCGACTGAAGCAGGAGGCTACGAAAATACGGAGTTCTCTTTTTTTTATCCCCTTAAAAGGGGAGACTTGAGACCTTATTTTTCGGTTATTGGTTGTTAAATTTAAAATTTAAACTTATAAATTTTAACTTTTAGTTTAGTTTCAACTGAAAAAATGGATAGGAATTAATTTAGACTATGTTGACAATTTTACAAGTATTAGACTCTCCAAGAATCAATTTCCTGCTCTTGATTAAAGAGGACCTAAGTAATTTTCTAGGAGGTTTACTAATTTGGACTATTTTAGCCTTTATTTTATATATAGTGGTCTTCTATGAGGCATGGATAAATTTTTACAGCAAATTGTTAATGCTAATAATAGTTTCTTAGAAACTAAGTTAGATAACTATGGCGAAGAGTTATGGAAATGGATGGAGGATAGATTTCAAATTTATGCTGCTTGGCAACATCCCAAAATTTGGCGTTGCACAGTGACGAATGATTTGATATTTTTGAAGGAGACAGGAGACAGCTATACTGGAGACAGGAGGAAAATTACTTGGGGTGAGAATCCCCATGTAATGCGTGAACACCCCCGTTGACGGTG
>NZ_JAAHGU010000049.1:0-9207 GCF_010692685.1 Okeania sp. SIO2F5
TACATCTCAATTTTGAATAAAGCCAAAATTTTATTGCTTTTAGGCAACAGGCAATAGGGAATAGGGAATATATAGGAAAAAAGTATTTTGCAAATATGAGATGCACCCCATTTTATTGAGTAGGGGAATTCAAGGAGTGGGATTAATTCCGGAATCACAGTTTCAGAACCTATTTTACCCAAAGCTTCTGCTGCATTCCAGCACACATAAGAGTCTTCGTATTCAAGGAGTGAAATTAATCCTGGAATCGCAGTTTCTGAACTGCTATGCTCATCAGAGTCTGACTTTTTTCGGAGTTGAATTAACGCCTCAATCGCAGTTTCCGAACCGATTTTACTTAGAGCAAACGCTGCACGACTACGCACATAAGAGTCTGAGTCTTCTAGAGATTGAACCAACTCCGGAATCACAGTTTCAGAACCTATTTTACCCAAAGCTTCTGCTGCTCTCCCACGCACAAAAAAGTTAGAGTGTTCTAGGAGTGGAATTAACCGCCGAATAGCAACATCCGACTTTGTTAACCCTGCCAACTTAACCTTCACCAACACAGGCAACTCCAACCGCTCAACCTCCACAAACGCCAGCTCCTGAAACTTCCCTTGCACCTGTCCCACCAACCTCGCTCCCAAAAACCAATCTACCTCCAACGCCAACCTTACCACCTGCACCGCTAACGCCTCATTCTCCACCAACCCCAACATCAACGCCACTACTTCCGTCCACTTCAAATAATTCAAATAATCCCACTGCAACTCATAGTCACTCAAACCAGACAACAGTGACAACAACCTTTCCGCCACATAATACTCCTGCAACAACTGATGGCGAAACGAAATCTGACCATCATCTCCCACCTGAATCAAATGATGCTCCAATAAATCCTCCAACCAACGCATCGCACAGTCAGTCGGAGCTACCACCTCCCCTCGCAAAAACTCCGTCAACACCTCCTCAGCTTTTGGGCGAGAAATAGCAACCATAATCTCAGTTTTCGACTCCCCATTCGTCATCACCCACGCCAACTCCTGCAATAACCTATCCCACCAAAGTCTTGAACTTTCATCAACCGGAACATCCTGCTTGAGGCGACCACTATAAGTCTGAGTAAAACTCCGAAACACCAACCCCAGATTAGCAGGTATTACTTTATTATAACCAAACACCGAACACAACATCAACAAAAACATCGGAGTTTCCCCCAACTCCCGCAACCTCCCCTGCAACTGCTGCCATAATTTTTCACCATCAAAAGGCAAATAAGCACAGACAAACTCCTGCATTTGAGATTCCGTCATAGGTAGCATTTCCAACCTTTTCTCAATCCCCAAATCTCCCCCCAGACTCAAATCTCGCGTCGTAAACACCATCGCAGTTTTGGGGTAGTCTTGCCGAAAAATTCTTAAGAGTTGTCGTGCCGCTTCCGATGCCATCTCGTTAAACCCATCGAAGAGCAGCAAAAATTCACCTTGACGGAGCAAAGTTTCTAGAGTTGCTGTATCTATATTTATGGTGGGGTGGTGTTTGTGGATAAATGCTTGAATTCTGGAAAGTACAGAAGTTTGACTGTAGCGGAGTTCGATGAGGATGGGAATTTTGGGTCGATCCCCCCCAACCCCCCTTTCTAAGGGGGGAGTTTTTCCTGTTTCCTCTCTTCCCAAAGGAGTTTCTTTTGTTTCTCCTTCATCCTTCTTTTGAAAGGCAGGAGTTTCTCTTGTTTCCCCTGTTCCCAAAGGAGTTTCTCTTGTTCCCCCCCTTGAGAAGGGGGGACTAAGGGGGGATCTCAATTTTTCTGCTTCCTCCAACAGCGGAGTTTCTCTTATTTCCGTGCTTCCCAAGGGAAGACCAATAGAGGATCTTAATTTCTCCGCCTCCTCCAACAATAATCTGGCCAAAGCAGTAGATTTTCCCGATCCTGGTCTTCCCACCAATAGAACATGATTAGGAGCATATTTGCGCAAACCCTCCAAAACCGTCAACCGTTCAATTTTCTCTTCTGGACGTTCCCTCTGTTTCTCTTCCGACTCAACAGTTTGTACCATCAAACCTAAATCCAACAGTGGGGAAATATTTTGCCGTTGCTCCAGAGGCTTTTTTCCCGCCACATCCGTCAGAGTATAAACCTCCCACCATTTGGCATAGTCCCGACAGACTGATTCTAGATAGGGTATCCAATTAATCATAAAAGTCAAAAGTTAGAAGTTAGAAGTCATACCAAATATAAGTTAATTAAAATATAATAGTGGCTTTGTTGCATGAAAGTGCTAGAAGCATTATAACACAAGGGTTTATCAAGAAAATCTATAAATGAGAAAGTGCTGCTCTGTAAGAGTTTCAGGATATTAGTGCAACAAAACCTATAATAGTCAAGAAAACTATAGAGCGATCGCGGTTTCTATTTATAGCTCATCCCTTAAAAGTTAAAATTAATCAAACAGTTTCCGAACTTGAAAAGCATTTAGGTAAATCAATAACAGCTAGAGAACGAGAACGAATACAGATGATTTACTGGCTAAAAACCAATCTAGTATCGACTCGCCCAGAACTGTCCAAGCTACTAGGTCGCCATGAATCAACTATTACACCTTGGATCACACTTGATCGGGGTTTGCACATTATGGAATGATTAGGCCAAAAATTAGTTTAGACTTTGAGTAAAAATCTCCAAAAAGAGGCAGTAGGCAGCTTTGCTGTAGGCAGTAGGGAACCCACCCCTCGCCCCTCCCAGGAGGGGGAGGGGAAATAATTGATAATTTATGTGTGAGAATTGATTTTATTTTGGATTTTTACCAGATGTCTATTTTAGCAATTGATTAATCCAAAATCCTGTTCATCAAAAATCTAAAATCATTTGTCACTGTGCAACGCCCTTGATCGAGTGGGAAAACTAGAAAAGCTGTTAGAAGTAAAAAATACACCATGGGAGCACCCACATTTAAGTTAAGATCCTAAGAGGTTGTTTGTAAAGAATTATGGGTAGTCCTGCATGGGTTTTGGTGAAGATATATATTTTTTAATTTCTCCCATACTCCCCATCCCCCCATCTCCCCATACTCCCCTCCTGGGAGGGGTTAGGGGTGGGTCCCCATCTCCCCACACTCTCTCTACCATTACTATGCACCACCACCGAATTATGAAGTGTTTTTACCCCTGGCAAATTGGGTATTTCAGCCTATAAATCTGGGATAAATAACCAAGTTGTTACAGTTTAAAGGTCAATCATTGTATATTACAAAACTTTACAAACAGTCTCTAATATTTAAGTTAAGATGTTAATATTATACATATCAGGGTTAAAAACTAAAAAATTTATTCTATTCTTACAGTATTTGGGACTACTCATTAAAACTGTGAGTAAAAGTTAACCTCAAAACTACAAAAGATGTAGTTGGCAGAAAGCTTCTAGGCTATGAAAGTCACATTATGGTGCATGGCTGCTCATAAAGTCTAACGAGGTAAGTCAAAATGATTCGCGATCTGAGTCAAGTTTTGAGAAGGATTTTGGAAGATTCGAGACTATCGTCCAGGTTTCCAGAATTGGCGGAAGCCCAGATTTCCTTTGAGCGTCCGTCGGAAACTTTTAGTCCTGGGCAAACCACTGTTAATTTATTTCTGTACGACATTCGAGAACACCTAGAACTGCGCAGTAATGAACCAAGTATCGAAATGCGAAGTGGGCAAGCTATCATTCATAATCCACCAAAACGCATAGCCTGTTCTTATTTGGTTACAGCTTGGCCCGTTGGCGGGGAAGAATTACCCCTGCAAGAACACCGATTACTTAGCCAAGTGCTGCAAGTATTCTCAGCCTATCCAACTATTCCAGAAATACCTTTTTTACAAAACACCGGACTGGCAGAACAAGAACCACCTTTACCATTGGTAACTGCTCAAGTCGATGGAGTGCAAAGTGTGGCTGAACTTTGGACGGCGTTAGGTAATCAATTACGTCCTTCAATCACAGTTACAGCAACCCTTTCTATTAAGGAACTGTTTGAGCCAGATCCCACCCCCATTGTTATTACTCAAGATCTACAATTAGGTGAGCGAATTTCACCATCATCAGAACAACTGGTGCCTGGCACCGAACAAAGATTTTTCCGCATTGGTGGACAAGTTACGGATGCTGAAAATCAACCTGTGGTGGGTGCAACAGTTATTTTAGTTGAACCTAATCTTACTGCAGCCACTGATGGAAATGGACAGTACAGCATAGGGGCAATTCCTGCTGGTGCTTATACTTTGAGGGTGCAGTTAGGAAGTTTATTACAGGAGGTTAATATTACTGTTCCAGTAGAAAACACAGAAAGTAATTACAACGTGGAGTTACAGCAGTAATTTTCGTGATAATCAAGGAGAAAATAGTATGCCACAATATCTCTCCCCAGGAGTTTATGTTGAATATGTGCCACCCGCTTCCCTACCCATTGCTGGTGTTGCAACCAGTATCGCTGGGTTTATTGGTGTGGTAGCTGATGATGTTACAATGCCACCTCGACCAGGACAGTTTTACTTTCAATTTCCATCTCAATTCCAACTTGATCAAAACGGTAATCCTAATTTAAATGCTCAGGGTCAGCCTGATAGTCTTTTAGATAGCGAGAGTAATCCTATTCCTGTTTTAGTTAAGAACAAAGAAGGTAAACCGGCTTTCTCTGAGGATGATGAAGGAAATCCTGTTCCTCTTGTAGATGAAAATGATATCCCTTTTGTTTTAGTTAAGGATGATGAAGGAAATCCTGCTCTAGTGAAAGATGGTAGTTATGTTTTAGTCGAGGAAGATGGGAAACCTAAGCCTGTGCTCTATGATGTCGCTGATGCAGGTGAACCAATATTAATTACCAGTTGGGAAGAGTTTAAAACTAAGTTTGGCGATTTTCAAGAGGGCAATAAAATCTTAGCCCATGCTGTATATGGTTTCTTCTTCAATGGAGGTACTCGTTGTCATGTGCTGCGGGTTGCTCCTTCACAAGAAGATCCTCCTGTCCCCCCTCTCAACAACCCTAGTGATGAGTTAGAGAAGTTTGAACCAGTTGATGAAATTACAATTGTTGCCGTACCTGGAGCAGTAAGTGACATTCAACATAATGCTATTATAGCTCACTGTGCTAAAATGGGAGACAGAGTGGCTATTTTAGATGGCGATCAAAACCAAGGACCAGGTAGTGTAAGCGGTATTCGTCCTGTTGGTCGGAGTCAGCAAGCTAGCTATGCGGCCATTTACTATCCTTGGATTAAAGTCTTCGATCCAGTTAGCGAAGCACCGGATATAATACCTCCCAGTGGTCATATTGCTGGAATCTATGCTCGCAATGATGCAACGCGGGGGGTATTTAAAGCACCTGCTAATGAAGTTATTGTTAATGCTCTCGATGTCAGTCGTCCCATTAGTAAAGCACAGCAGGATGGTTTAAATCCAGAAGGGATTAACGTGATTCGTTCTTTCAAAGGCACAATTAAAGTCTGGGGAGGGCGGACAATGGCAGATGATGCTAATGCAGATTTTCGCTATATCAGTACCCGTCGCTATTTCAATTACTTAGTGGAATCTATTAATGATGGGACGCAGTTTGCTGTCTTTGAACCTAACGATCTAGGACTGTGGCAACGGATTAAACGGACAGTAGGGGACTTTCTGTTAAATGAATGGCGCAGTGGGGCATTATTTGGAGAAACACCGGATAAAGCTTTCTTCGTTAAATGTGACGCAGAAACTAATCCCAAAGAAGTCAGGGAGTTAGGACAAGTTGTTACCTTGATTGGGGTAGCAATTGTCAAGCCAGCGGAATTTGTTATCTTCCGTATCCAGCAAACGGCTGGCGAGTAGTAATCTGTTGAACCAACAAAATAAGGAGATTTAGTCATGCCAAGAGTTGATCCGTATAAAAACTATCGTTTCCTCATGGAGATTGATGGCATTGTTCAGGCAGGATTTTCTGAATGTAGTGGTTTTGGTTCTGAAGTGGAAGTCGTTGAATATCGTGAAGGTGGAGACGATGCTACAGTGCGTAAACTGCGAGGAAAAGCAAGTTACCCTGACATTTCCCTTAAATGGGGAATAACAGATTCCCGTGAACTCTATGACTGGCACTTAGCCGCAGTCAATGGACAGATTGAACGTAAAAATGGTTCCATCATTCTGCTTGATGATACAGGACAGGAAAAAGTACGCTGGAACTTCTTCCATGCCTGGGCGAGTAAGTATGAAGCACCAAGCCTGGATGCCAAGGGAAGTGATGTTGCTATTGATAGCCTAACCGTAACTTGTGAACGTCTGGAGCGAGCATAAAAAGAGTGTGGGAAGGGTGGGGAGTGTGGGAGGTGTGGGGAGACTTGCTAATGGTTGAAAATAGAACACTTTTTTTTACCAAATTAAGCGGATTTGATATGATATGATAACAAGATTTTTAGGTAAGTGCTTATGCAAAATTAATTGCACATTACTATTATATATCTCCAATCTTATCCAGAGATTATCAATTCTTTCTTCCTGTTCCCTGTTCCCTGTTCCCTGTTCCCTCTTATGAGTCTATAAAATCTTACTTTTGACTTTTGAATTCCGTGAAACGGTATGAGTATTCCTGAGCAAACAGCCATGCTGCAAACTGAGTATGAGTTTACATTACCAGCAGGTTACGTGGACAAAGAGGGGAATTTACATCGGGAAGGGATAATGCGACTGGCAACTGCTGCCGATGAAATTATACCCCTGAAAGACCCTCGTGTACAATCTAACCCAGCCTATTTAATTGTCATTCTGCTATCTCGGGTTGTAACCAGACTAGGTTCCGTAGAAGTGATTAATCCTAAAGTGATTGAAGGATTATTTGCTTCTGACTTATCCTATCTACAGGATTTGTACAATCGCATTAATGGCAATGGAACGCGATCGCTCCAGATAATCTGTCCTCACTGTGAAAAGGATTTTACTGTGGAGCTGGATCTATCGGGGGAATTTTAGGCTACCCCCTAGACCAACTCCATCAGGAGGTAGCCTATCTGGCATATCACTTCCATTGGCACTATGAATCAATCATGGTAATGGAACACAGGGAAAGGAGACGGTGGGTTGAGGAAGTTGCCCAGATCAATAGGCGTTTGAATGCCCAAACTGGACAGATAGAGTTTACCTAAAGGCTAAGAGAATTAGCGATCGCGATTCAACAGCTTACTATTGGTACTTTTAAGATGGAAGATTATCCTTTACACCCTTCTAATAATCCAAGTAGTTTAACCTTGGGCAAACGTATACAGCGACGAGTGGTTGAACCTGCTGGGGTAATTAATACCCAGCAGCTACATTGCCATTACCAAGCTACTCAAGGAATGACTGGACGACTTGTACAAAGGTTAGGGTTACCGGAACAGGTGAAATTTCGCTATGGTTCTGGAGTTTTGCAACCAACAGCAATAATTCAACGTCTTCAGCGACAGCGCACGGAATCAGCTAACGTTCTTAATCAGCAATTTCCAGCAACTCCTGACGCTCACTCAGCAATGGGAGAAATGGTTCAACGTTCTATACCGCCTCAATCAAGGCAGTTTCAGAATAGTAGGGAGATTCAAGGGAGAAGCCATAAGAAATTAGGCAGATATCACACAAATCCCCTGCAGCCATCTATAACCCAGAAAGCAACGGCAATGACAAAACCAGTGGAAAAAAAACCACAATCTGACACCTCTGTTGTGAAGACAAGTAGGGGAGAAACAAACCAACCATTTCGGATTAGTCGCAAAGCAACTGTTTCAGAAGTTAATGCCAGTAATCTAGGAGCGAAGGTTGAAGCTGAACCTCACTCCCAAAAGGAGCTGGATTTGCCTCTTCCCAAAGCTACTAACCAATTATCGGCAAGTACGGTTCAAAGGAAAGCGGATACTTCTGTTAATCCCAATAGTTTAGTAACTGCAACCCAGCCAAAAACTAATTTACCTCTGGTTAAAGGGATTATTCAAACTAAAGCAGAAGATTTTAACCTAACTTCAATCGTACCAAAGACTGATTCTGGAAAACGGCAAGTAGATACTCATTCAAATTCTCATCCTACAGTAACTGAAACTCAACTTCAAACCAGTAGAGCTTCCCTACCTGCCTCCCCTGAAACATCTGGTAATTTTCGGATTAGTCGCAAAGCAACTGTTTCAGAAGTTAATGCCAGTAATCTAGGAGCGAGGGTTGAAGCTGAACCTCACTTCCAAAAGGAGCTGGATTTGCCTCTTCCCCAAGCTACTAACCAATTATCGACAAGTACGGTTCAAAGGAAAGCAGATACTTCTGTTAATCCCAACAGTTTAGTAACTGCAACCCAGCCAAAAACTAATTCACCTCTGGTTAAAGGCATTATTCAAACTAAACCAGAAGATTTTAACCTAACTTCAGTCGTACCAAAGACCGAAAGTACGGTTCAAAAAAAAGCGGATACTTCTGTTAATCCCAACAGTTTAGCGACTGCAACCCAACCAAAAACTAATCCACCTCTGGTTAAAGGCATTATTCAAACTAAAGCAAATGAGGAGCTATCCACTGATAATTTTCGGATTAGTCGCAAAGCAACTGTTTCAGAAGTTAATGTCAGCAATCTAGGAACGAGGGTTGAAGCTGAACCTAACTCCAAACAGGAGCTGGGTTTGCCTCTTACCCAAGCTACTAACCAATTATCGACAAGTACGGTTCAAAGGAAAGCAGATACTTCTGTTAATCCCAACAGTTTAGTAACTGCAACCCAGCCAAAAACTAATTTACCTCTGGTTAAAGGGATTATTCAAACTAAACCAGAAGATTTTAACCTAACTTCAGTCGTACCAAAGACCGAAAGTACGGTTCAAAAAAAAGCGGATACTTCTGTTAATCCCAACAGTTTAGCGACTGCAACCCAACCAAAAACTAATCCACCTCTGGTTAAAGGCATTATTCAAACTAAAGCAAATGAGGAGCTATCCACTGATAATTTTCGGATTAGTCGCAAAGCAACTGTTTCAGAAGTTAATGTCAGCAATCTAGGAACGAGGGTTGAAGCTGAACCTAACTCCAAACAGGAGCTGGGTTTGCCTCTTACCCAAGCTACTAACCAATTATCGACAAGTACGGTTCAAAGGAAAGCAGATACTTCTGTTAATCCCAACAGTTTAGTAACTGCAACCCAGCCAAAAACTAATTTACCTCTGGTTAAAGGGATTATTCAAACTAAACCAGAAGATTTTAACCTAACTTCA
>NZ_JAAHGU010000049.1:9307-20765 GCF_010692685.1 Okeania sp. SIO2F5
GGTTCAAAGGAAAGCAGATACTTCTGTTAATCCCAACAGTTTAGTAACTGCAACCCAGCCAAAAACTAATTTACCTCTGGTTAAAGGGATTATTCAAACTAAACCAGAAGATTTTAACCTAACTTCAATCGTACCAAAGACCGATATTTCTCAATCTCGGCCCTTATCCTTACAGGGACAAAAGTCAAACTTACCTGTACAACTATCACCAGAACCATCGATCGCCAGTAACCCTAGTTCTGAGTTAAACATGGTTTGGCTCAAAAGCACCGATGGTTTACAAGTGAATCAGGGGTTATCCACCAAAAATCCTTATAGTGAGAAAATTGCTCTACCTCTAGCAATAACTCCAATAAATACTCATGGTGTACTCACTCGTCAAACTAATACAGTTGAGAATTCTACAGTTCAGTTAGCAATGGATAGAAATTCTATAACGCCGATGTATACTCCAAAAATAGCATCAGGATCGCCGCTAGACATCACCAAAGTTGCTGAACAAGTAAGTCGGATTCTGGCTCGTCAACTTGCAGTAGAAAGAGAACGTCGGGGGGTTGGTAAATGAAATTAGATAAATTGACGATTACTCCTTTAAAAAAGAAAGGACAACAGTCCAACCTGTCGTACTGCAAAAAAGGAGAACACAACAAAAAGGAATGCAAAGTAATTTCAGTGCAATTCAATCCAGAAACTTATTCTATCAGTAAATCCGTCAACTGGGAACCACAGGACAGCTCCAGGGGAGAAGGAACAAACACTGAAAACACTGAAAGAAAAGTTAATGCACCTACGATCCAATTTAAAGGCGGTGGCAGTCGTCAACTAACTTTGGAATTGTTTTTCGACGTGACTGAAGCAGTTGATAGGGATGATGTCCGAGAAGAAACTAACAAAATTGTAGCTCTAACTCGCATTGAGCGAGAAGAAGATCATCCGCAAGTTTGCGAAGTAGCCTGGGGTGAGGCTCCTGTGGGTTCTGACTTCCCCTTTATTGGCGTAATTACCAGTTTGACGCAAAATTTCACGCTCTTTAAAGCCAATGGAAAACCCTTGAGAGCAAATTTAAGCCTCACTTTCTTAGAATTTCTCGCTCCGTTAGTAGACAAACGCAAGACAGATCCGGAATTAACCACCCGTATTATCAAGGGTGGCGACACTTTAAGCGATATATCAGCCCAATTTTACAACAATCCAAAACTGTGGCGCATTATTGCTCAAGCTAATCAGCTTGACGATCCACGCAACTTAGAAATGCAGATTGGTCGAACCTTAATTATTCCAAAACTGCGTTGAGGGAAATAATCTATGCCAGTTGCTAACCGCGAAAGCCCTCTTGTTCCTGATTTTGAGATTATTATCAACGGCTCACCTTTGCCTGTTGAAGCAAAATTGCACGTCCAACGCCTTACCGTTGACCATGATGTTAACTTACCTGGAATGTTTACACTGGAACTTACAGGTTCAGATAGCCAGGAAGAAGAAACTATCTGGATTGATGACGAAGAACTTTTTGCCATTGGCAATGTGGTTGAGGTACAACTTGGCTATGCTAATGATTTAGAAACCCTGATTATTGGTGAAATTACGGGTATAGAACCAGAATTCGCCTTCGATCGCCTACCTAGTTTAACAGTGCGCGGATATGACCGTCGCCATCGTCTCCAGCGGGGTCGCAAGACCAAAACCTTTGTCCAACAAAAAGATAGTGAGATTGCTACCCAAATTGCCCAGGATGCAGGACTCACTGCTAAAGTTGAAGATAGCCAAGTGGTGCATGATTATCTTTTACAAAGGTCGCAAACGGACATTGAGTTTTTGCAAGAGAGAGCAAAGCGGATTAACTATGAGGTAGTTGTTGAAGATCAAACTCTATTTTTCCGACCTGTAGGCAATGCTGAGAGCGAAATTTTAACTCTTAGCTTTGAGGATGATTTGATGGAATTTTATCCCCATCTGTCTTCTATGGGTCAAGTCAGTGAGTTAACAGTGCGAAGTTGGGACCCTAAAGAAAAGCAAGAAATTGTCGGAGAGGCAAGAGTAGGGGATGAGGTTTCAACTATGGGGGGACAAAGTAGCGGTGCTGCTATTGTTGAAGATGCTTTCGGTACAGCAGTTGCTACAGTCAGCGATCGCCCAGTGTTAACTCAAGCAGAAGCAGATCAATTTGCCAAAGCTCGCTTTAATAATCTCGCACTAGGATTAATTACTGGTGAAGGAGTTTGTTGGGGACGTACAGATTTACGCCCAGGCAAAGTAATCAAAATTGACGGGGTAGGGAAACGCTTTAGCGGTCAGTATTATGTTACTGCTACTGTGAATCGTTATCAAGCTCAATCTGGATATCGCACCCATTTTACAGTTCGGAGGAACGGAACATGAGGTTATTTGACCTATTGATGGATAATGAAGAAAGAGAAGCGATCGCCTCTCGTATTTATGGTGTTGTGGTTGGTGTAGTTACCAATAATGAAGACCCAGAAGGACTAGGGAGAGTCAAAGTAAAATTTCCCTGGTTGAGTGATGAAGATGAAAGCGACTGGGCGCGAATAGCTGCACCAATGGCAGGAAATGAAAGAGGGATTTATTTTTTGCCAGAAGTAGATGACGAAGTTTTAGTAGTTTTTGAACATGGGGATGTGCGTTTTCCTTATATTATCGGGTTTTTATGGAATGGTCAAGAACCTCCACCGACAACTAATGAAGATGGCCAAAATAATATCCGGCTCATCAAATCTCGTAGCGGTCATGTAATCCGTCTCAATGATGAAGAGGGTAAAGAAACTATTGAAATTGTTGATAAAACTGAAAAAAATAGCATTGTTTTTGATACTGCTAGTAACACGATTGCTATTAGCTCCGATGGAGACATAACTTTATCAGCAACACAAGGCAATATTAAGCTAGAAGCACAGAATATTGAAATTAAATCTACAGCAGACACCAAAATTGAATCTGACGCCGGAATGAATCTTGAAGCCAGCAGCACCATGAATCTTAAAGGTCAAACTATTAATCTCAATTAGTTATCTCTAGAAAATATGGAGTAGGGAGTAGGGAGTAGGGAACCCACCCCTAACCCCTCCCAGGAGGGGAATAATTGAGAATTTATGTAGGATAATTGATTTTAATTTTTATTTTTGGAGATGTCTATGGGACAACCAGCAGCAAAACAAGGCGACCAAATTATTGCAGTTGATACTCACATTGTCATGGTACCGTCGGCAGGACCACCAGTACCGACACCCTTACCTCATCCTTTTTCTGGTATGATCAACGACAACCTCAGCAGTGATGTCAATATTATGGGAATGCCAGCAGCAACTGTAGATAGCACTGCTGACAATACTCCATCTCATATTCCGACACCTCCGGGCACTAGCTTTCAAAATCCCCCGGCGAATAAAGGCACGGTCAAAATTGGTAGCCAAACTGTAAAGATCAACGGTAAATCAGCAGCCAGGAATGGAGATATTGCTGAAACTTGTAACGATCCGGTAGATGCACCAGTGGGTCAAGTGGTGGCAGTCAGTACAGTTTTTATTGGATGAAAGGGAGGGAATGATGTCTAAACCATTTTTAGGTGTAGGTGTAGGATTTCCAGTCAGTTTAGATACTGAGGGAGATTTCCAACTTGCTAAATATGAAGAGAGTGTACGCCAGTCAGTCTTAATTATCCTCGGTACTGCCAAAGGTGAGCGAGTTATGCGTCCCGACTTTGGTTGTAGCATTTACGACTTAGTTTTTGAGCCTAACTCACCGTCCACTGCTGGCAAAGTATCCCAAGCTGTTCAGGAAGCGTTGCTGTTATTTGAGCCTCGTATTGATGTCTTAGATGTGCGAGTTCAATCTCCATCAAATCAAGAGAGGGAGAAGATGCTTGTTACTATCGACTATCAAGTACGGGCAACTAATAACGTTTTTAACTTAGTTTATCCGTTTTATCTAGAAGGAGGTGGAGGTTAATGGGGAAACTCGCGCCCAAAATTGATCAAAGGACGGCAAAGGATATTGCCGAACAGGTACAGCAACTTATCAAAGAATATACAAAAAAAAACCAAGAGCTTAAAGGAACTAGTGCTGCTTTAGTTAATATTTTTGCCCGTTTTGCCGAGATTATTATTGAGCGACTTAATCAAGTTCCCGATAAGAATTTCTTAGCATTTTTGGATTTATTAGGTGCTTCTCGTTTACCCCCTCAACCGGCACGGGTACCTTTGACCTTTTCTCTGGCTGGGGGAAGTACAATTGATGCAGTAGTGCTAAAGGGAACCCAGGTTGCTGCACCTCCAGGGGAAGGAGAAAAAGACCCGGTTATTTTTGAAACGGAGCGAGAGTTAATCGTAACCGCTGCTAAGTTAGAGTCTATTTTTGTCCGAGATCCAGAGCAGGATTTATACAGTAATCATAGTGCAATTCTGACTCAACAAGGAGCGGAAGGTGTTTATGTCTTTCGGGGA
Source organism: Okeania sp. SIO2F5 (assembly GCF_010692685.1). NCBI lineage: Bacteria > Bacillati > Cyanobacteriota > Cyanophyceae > Oscillatoriales > Microcoleaceae > Okeania > Okeania sp. SIO2F5. The sequence goes on from NZ_JAAHGU010000049.1 coordinate 13,765, forward strand.
AATCAGCCCATTGAACATATTTTTTATCTTGGACATAGTAAGCTTTTGGGGTTTGCTGACATTGGTACGTTTACAGTAAAGATTAATTTATCAGAAGCCCTGATGGGAACAGGAGAGATAACATGGCAAATTTGGCAGGAAACCGAAAATGGCGCTGATTGGCAAGACCTGACACCGAGCAATGATGGAACTCAAGGCTTGACTCAAAGTGGCGATCGCGAAATTGAATTTAGTAATCTTACCGCTTTACCTTTAACTACTGTTAATTTAGTAACTAGTCGTTGGCTTCGCTGTCGGTTAGTTACTCCCATTACTCTTGTCAATCAATTACCTAAGATTGCGGATATCAAACTTGAAGCTACTATCCATTCCACTGAACTATTAATCGAAACAGCTTTTCTTAATCAAGTACCCGTTGATTTAACTAAAGAGTTTTTCCCGTTTGGGGAAAAACCCAAGCTTGGGGATACTTTATATTTAGCCAATAGTCAAGTTTTTTCTCAAGAAAATGCTCAAATTACTCTTCAAGTTAACTTGATCAATCCCGCCGGTGAACCAGGTGCTCTTCCTATAGCAAGAATTAGCAGTGAGCCAGATGACCTTCCTGTTCCTACACAAGCTTCCAGAAATCTAAGACTGAGGTGGGAATTTTGGAATGGTAAAGTCTGGCAAGAATTAAGAACAACAGTTGCTGCTGGATTTCAAGGCAGTCCCCAGATTTTTACGGGAAATGGTCAGGTAGTGTTTACTTTAGTGGAAAAACCTGCTCCCACCACAGTTAATGGAGTAGAAAGTTTCTGGATTCGTGTGCGAATTAGTGCTGGAAACTATGGTAGAGAAGCATCCTATCAACAAGTAGGAGAAGGCTATCGATTGCAGCCAGCCACATTTGCACCCCCCTTGATTGAATCAATTGTAGTGAGCCACACCTTAACCCTATCAGACGCAGAACCAGAAGAGGTGCTCACCTACAATGACTTCATTTATGCAACTAATCCTGTTCCACCTTTCATTCCTTTTCACAAAACCGACTTTGAGCAACCAGCTTGCTATCTCGGTTTTAGTTTACCATTAGCTAGAACAGATTTTCCCAATCGTACTCTCAGCCTGTTTCCCGGTGTAACTGAGGTAAAATATGGAGACGATAATATCCCATTGTTACCTAATTCAACTAATGGGACACAATTGAATAAAACTGAGCAAGTTCAACTTTCCTGGCAATATTGGAATGGCAAAGGATGGGGACGGCTGACTATAAGAGATGAAACAGAAAACTTTACCCGTTCCGGTTTAATTGAATTTCTGCCACCAGCAGATTTTACACCCAAGGAAGACTTTAATCTACCTCCCCGTTATTGGCTGCGGGTTCAATGGTTACAGGGTGACTACGAAGTTGAACCAAGGCTGGAGCAAGTACTGCTAAACACCACGATGGCAGTCCAAACCTTAACCATCCAACAGGAAAACCTTGGTTCTAGTGATGGCAGCGAGAATCAAAAGTTTCAGACAACTCGCCAGCCAATTTTAGCAGGTCAGCAGTTGGAAGTCCGGGAACCAGAAGTGCCTTCGGCTTTAGAAAAGCAAAAAATTGTCCTGGAAGAAGGGGAAGATGCCATTACAACTATTGCTGATGCCACAGGAAGACCTCAAGCAATTTGGGTACGTTGGCATCAAGTCAAGGATTTTTATCAATCAGAACCACGCGATCGCCATTATGTCCTCGACAATCTTACCGGAAAGATTACCTTCGGCGATGGACGCAATGGGTTAATTCCTCCCCCTGGTAAAGGCAATCTCCGTATGAGTCGCTATCAAACCGGTGGTGGCACTGCTGGCAACAAACCCGCTGGAGCAATCGTACAACTCAAAACGACAATTCCTTATGTAGACAAAGTAATCAACCATCAAGCCGCAGCAGGGGGTGCCGCAGCGGAAAGCTTGGAATCCTTGATTGAGCGGGTCCCCAAGGAAGTTCGCCATCGTCAGCGTGCTGTAACTAAGGAAGATTACGAAGATTTAGCCAAACTTGCTTCTCCGCAGGTAAGTAGAGCTAGGTGTATACCCTTAGCCAATTTGAAAACTAATCCCCTAGATACCAAACCCAATTTAAGGGGAGCCGTGAGTGTAATTATTGTACCCCACTCCCAGGAAGCTAAACCCCTACCTAGTTTAGAGCTAACTAATCGTGTCCAAAGTTACTTACAAACCTACACTGAACCAACAGTGACAATCTCGGTAGTAGGCACTCCCTATGTCCGTGTAGATATTACCACGGAAATTGCAGTTACTTCCCTAGAAGGAGCTGGTGAGGTGGCGCAAACAGTGGAGCAAACCTTAGCTAGTTTTCTCCATCCTCTCACGGGAGGTTTTGAAGGTAGAGGTTGGAATTTTGGTCGTCAGCCTTACAAATCTGACTTTTACCGACTATTAGAAAGAGTGCCGGGAGTAGATCATGTTTCTAGTTTGGAGGTGGCTGAAATTGAAGAATTAGCAGGTGCTAGCCAGACTGAACGCTTTTTGGTGTATTCGGGTAAACATAGCATCAGTTTAACTTTTTTGGAGTAAGGAGGAGAAACTACTATGGCCATAGAATTACCTAATTTAGACGATCGCACCTATGATGATTTGGTGCAAGAAGCCCTGGGTATGATTCCCACCGATGCACCGCAATGGACTAATCATAATCCTTCTGATCCTGGGATTACCCTGATTGAATTGTTTGCCTACCTTACCGAAATGCTCCTTTATCGGCAAAATCGGGTAACAGAAGCGAATAAGTGGATGTTTTTACAACTTCTCAATGGACCCGATTGGCAGCCTAATCAGGATTTACAGACAGAGATTAAAGAAGCAATTACCAAAGTACGCGATCGCTATCGAGCTATTACCTGTAATGATTTTGTGGAGTTAGCTCTAGAAGCAGATCCTACCATTACCAGAGCACACTGTATCCCTCGACGTAACCTCAACTCAGAAAATCCCTTAGTGGAACCTGTGGATCAACCAGGTCATGTGAGTATTATTATTATTCCCGGTGGTAAACAAGTAGTGATTTTTGCTTTATTGCTCCTGATACAGAGCAGTTTATATCAACTAGCATCACTACTGATACAGTATTACCTTGTTAACTACGGTAACCATAGCAACAATAGTCCCCCTCAACCAAGCTCATTCCTGATTAATCAGGTAAAAAAACACTTAGAAAAACGGCGATTGATTGGTACAGCAATCCATGTAGTTGTGCCAAGCTACATCACCATTAGCATCAGATTAACTATATACCTCAATCGCGAAGCAGAGGTAGAAACCAGCGGGGAACAAATAAATAACGCCCTAGAAAACTTTTTCGATCCCCTACCAAATCCTGACAATCCCCAAGGTTGGCAATTTGGTCGCAATGTTTATGTTTCCGAACTTTATCAACTACTTGATGAACTAGAATTTGTGGATTATGTAACCAAAACCCACCAGCAAGATGAAGTATTTCTTCCTGATCCTGATGCCATTGCCAACGAGCAACGCCTAGTTTACACCAATGCAAAAGAGCTAAGTGCTATCCAGCTTAAACCAGAAGAATTAGTTAATTTAGATATTGGCAACAGCGATATAGATATTATTTCCCCCATAGAAAATGTTGATTTCACCGAATAAAGACTACAATAAAACTAATGACCAATTCAGAATAAGTAGGTTGGGTAGAGCGATAGCGAAACCCAACGCTAGAGGCGGCGGTGTTGGGTCGAGGCAACGAGACCCAACCTACATTTTTAGCTTCCATGGAAAATGTTAATTTCACCGGTTCAAGACTATAATAAAACTAATGACCAATTTAGACAGTTCCCCCAGTAAACTTTTAGACTATCTGCCAGAGATTTATCAAAGCGATCCTTTCATCGGTCAATTTTTACTACCCTTTGAAGAAATTATTTTCGGTAGTTTAGAAGCGCCAATTGCCGATATTCATACCTACTTTGATTCTCAACAAACACCTCCAGACTTCCTACCTTGGTTATCTAGCTGGGTAGGGTTAAGTCTCAGGGCAGATTTAGATATTCCCAAACAACGGGAGTTCATTGCCAATACTGTAGAAAGATATCGCTATCGAGGAACTAAAGCCAATTTACAAGCACTGCTGGAATTATTTCTAGATAAAGAATACAAAGTCACTATTACTGATACTTCCAATGCCGAATTTCAAATTGGTGACTCCCAACTGCTCAACCAAGTTGACAATCCCGAAGAACTTCCCCCGCGATCGCTCTTGGGTAGAGGGACTTACCTTGGTGGTGGCATACCCCACTTTTTTATCGTCAGAATTACTCCAGCAAAAGGCTTAACCCAAGAGCAACTTAACCGACAAATAGATATTGCCATTGCTATCATTGAACAGGAAAAACCTGCCCATACCAACTACAGACTAGAAATTATTTACAGTATGCAGATTGGTACTTATGATCCTAATTCTAGAAAAGGTACTGGTTCCCAGATTGGCATTGATACTGTTTTTGGCAATATTCCTGAAAATTACAACAATCTAACTTAGGAGAATAACGATTATGACCGATATACAACGCCCCAATTACTTTACTTCCCAGTTTTTAATCGAAGAAGACTTTAATGATGAGCAAACCTACCATCGTGACATGCGCCTGCGTCACAATCGTTCACTCTATAAATGGGGTGTGGTGGCAGGATTAGAAGTAACCAAAGACGGGGATAAAAAAGTTGCCGTTAGCGAGGGTATGGCTATTGATCAGGATGGTCGAGAAATTATTCTTTTACCCGATTCTGAAAGAAATACCCTTAACTTAGATGGATTAGAACTCAATACAACTATTGAAATTGCCATTATCTATCACGAAATTAAGGATAAGCCTTACCGAATAGGTGACAAAACTAAATACACTCGCATTACTGAACGTCCCAAATTTATCATTTACCGTGGTAAAAAAAGGGAAAACTGTGATGACGATCACTTAGAGGTAAGAACTGGTAGTGCCCCTACCGATGGTAATGTGATGCTCTTGGCACGGGTGAACCTAGACAACAATGGTAACGTCAGTACAGTTGAGGATTCACGGAAACTTGCTGGTGGTAAAACCAAGTGGTCTGATGGGGAGAATAACAGTATTTACTACAATGATGGCAATGTAGGGATTGGAACAACATCTATTCATAATCCTCAGAGTTGGGACAAAGCTTTAGACATCTTAGGTTCACGACATGCTCGGTTCAATGTCAGGTCGGGTGGTGGGGTAGTAACCAGTGTTTTTAGTCATAATAATTGGAATGGAGCCAGAGGGATAATTGGAACGGAATCGAACCACCCATTGACTTTGGCTACTGGCTATCGACATCGTATGACGATTGACACTAGTGGCAGGGTGGGCATTGGCACAACTAATCCTAGTGAAAAATTAGAGGTAAATGGAACTGTTAAAGCCACTAAGTTTGAAGGGGATGGTTCTGGTTTAACTGGAATTAGTGGCGGCGGAAAGTGGAAGACATTAGAGGATAATTTTATCCGCTACCAAGGCGGAGTTTTCGTTGGGAATCGCCTTCCTAGCCCTAAAAATAATAACTACGAAGCAACAGGATTATGTGGTGCTATCTTCGCCATAACGGAAAGAGTAAATAAGGTCACTAAATCCTACGGTGTTAGGGGTCATTTTGATGGTTTTTTAACAGTACAAGGTGACGATGAAACAAATCAGGAAGAAATTATCGTTAAAGAGGAGCTTGATAACACCAGAGATGATGCCCTTGAAGATAAGATTTCCCCCCCGGAAGGCATTACTCTAGCAAATAGTCCTGAGTCTGTGAAACCTGGGGGTTTTGTTGAAGGGCTAACTGAGAATTCTGTAGAGGCAGTTGATAAAATTGAAGGTGCTACGACAGATCAATCTATTCTTTCTGGATATGGTGGCTATTTCACCGCTGTCAATCGTGGGACATCTTTTGTCTACGGGGTTTACGGTGAAGCACAAAATTCAAACATCACAGTTAGAGGACTCCGGGCCTATGGTGTTTACGGTAAGGCTACAGGTGCTGGCGATAATTATGCTGGCTACTTCGATGGTAGAGTCCATGTAACAGGTAATTTAACAGCTAACAATGTACAACAAAACTCCTCACGACAGTTAAAAGAGAATATAAATACCCTGACAATAGAAGACGCCCTAGAAACCTTGGAAGGACTCAATCCCGTCCAATTTCGCTACAAAGAAGATCATCAACAAGAAACCCACATTGGATTTATTGCCGAAGATGTGCCGGATTTAGTAGCAAGTCGCGATCACAAAACCCTCAGTCCAATGGATATTGTGGCGGTTTTAACCAAAGTGGTGAAGGAGCAAAATAACACGATTTCATTGCTAATGCAGAAGGTACAAACTTTGGAAAATAAAAGTCAATCTAGCGCTTTTTAGCCTAATCACCTAAACATAATTTTTTACTTCTTCCCTGCTCCCTGCTCCCTGTTCCCTATTCCCTATTCCCTATTCCCTGCTCCCTAAAACCAATAATTTTTACCAGACTCAATTTCAAACTACTATAATAACCATAATGACAGATATACAACGTCCCAATTACTTTACTTCCCAGTTTTTAGTAGAAGAAGACTTCAACGATGAGCAATCCTACCATCGTGATATGCGCCTGCGTCACAATCGCTTACTCCATAGCTGGGGTGTGGTGACAGGATTAGAAGTAACCAAAGACGGGGATAAAAAAGTTGCCGTTAGTGAGGGTATGGCTATTGATAATGATGGTCGAGAAATTATTCTTTTACCCGATTTTGAAAGAAATACCCTTAACTTAGATGGATTAGAACTCAATACAACTATTGAAATTGCCATTATCTATCACGAAATTAAGGATAAGCCTTACCGAATAGGTGACAAAACTAAATACACTCGCATTACTGAACGTCCCAAATTTATCATTTACCGTGGTAAAAAAAGGGAAAACTGTGATGACGATCACTTAGAGGTAAGAACTGG
>NZ_JAAHGU010000049.1:20865-44133 GCF_010692685.1 Okeania sp. SIO2F5
AGGATAAGCCTTACCGAATAGGTGACAAAACTAAATACACTCGCATTACTGAACGTCCCAAATTTATCATTTACCGTGGTAAAAAAAGGGAAAACTGTGATGACGATCACTTAGAGGTAAGAACTGGCAGTGCTCCTACCGATGGTAATGTGATTCTCTTGGCACGGGTGAACCTAGACAACAATGGTAACGTTAGTACGGTGGATAATTCTGTACGGAAACTTGCTGGTACTCAGTCATCTAGCACTGGAAAGTGGTCTGATGGTGATGATAAGAGTATTTACTACAATGATGGCAATGTCGGGATTGGTACAGAAAATCCTAGTGAAAAACTAGAAGTAGATGGCACTGTTAAGGCAAAGTCCCTGACTACTACTGGCATGATTAGGGGGTCATCAATGCCGCCTAATCTAATCAGAAATTCCTACATGAATATACTTGATGGCAACAAGCCTGCTGGGTACACCACCCTTGGGAATGTTACTTTAGAAGCAGCACACCCTTTCACGAAAGGGTTTGAAGGACCTTATGTAGGAGAAAAACCAGCCAATGCTGCCGATAGTGTAGATGATGCAACCGAAGAAAATCCCTATTGGTTTGGCAGGTTTAACAAAGGTGCGCGAATAAAAAGAGGTGGTTTAGCTGATGGTTGGGCTAGTTTTCGTGACGGTAAGATTTTGAAAATTACTGGGGATAATTCAGCACAACATACCGTGGTACTTTTTCCCTTTGAGTGCAAAGGTAATTTTGTAACCAAAAAGTACGTACATTTCAAAGCTTGGCTCAAGATTTCTTCCGGTAAACAAGTGGGATTTGGCCAAGTTGCTGGGTGGTATGGTAATCGTGGGGGACTCTTTCTTACTAAAGAACAAAGTGATAATGCTCCAGATGGTTGGTATCGAGTAGATGGCGTAATTCCCACATCTGAGGTAACGAGGTTGGGTGGTCAGAGTTTTTCTATGGGTATAGTGGGTGACGGGGATGACGGATCTTTTGAAGTATATCTAGCCTTACCATACCTAGCCAATTTAGATAATGATAGCTGGCTTCCTAGTGTTTCTGATCTGCTTTCGCGGGATGGGTTAACAGTTCATCCTACTTCTGGTAATGTTGGTATTGGGACAACAGATCCTAGTCAAAAATTAGAGGTGGATGGAATTGTTAAGGCGACTAGGTTTGTAGGAGATGGTTCTGGTTTAACTGGGATTCGTGCTGGCGGTAGTACAAAGTGGTCTGATGGGGAGAATAACACTATTCACTACAATGATGGCAATGTCGGCATTGGGACAAATAATCCTAGTCAAAAATTAGAGGTGGCTGGAACTGTTAAGGCCACTAAATTTGAGGGGGTAGGAGACTCAACCATCGATGGTTCCCTAACCATTGCTGGAAACCTGGAAGTACAGGGAGATGTGATTGCCCGTGATACAGAACATATTGAGGGGAATGTTTCCTTGGGTGATGCTGATAACGATGAAGTGAAAATTACCGGACTGCTGCGATCGGGACACTCCTCAGGGGCGCTTAGGATAGATGATGCTTTGCATACCACTGAGTCCTTGACTGTGGATGGGAGTCTCAGTGTTAGTAATGCGATCGCTACTGCTCAATTAAGTGTGACCGATCGGGTCACAGGTTCCCTAACCGTAGAGAATAATCTAACTGTGGGTGGTTCCCTTGCTAACATTGAGATAAATGCCACAGGAACTATTCAGGCAAAATATCTATCACTTGCCCAAAGTGGTGCTCAGTATAGCAATATGGCAACCTTTGCGAGTAAGAATCCAGAGCCTCCTTACGTGAACTGGTATCACAATAAATCAGGGGGTGATACGGTTCGCTACGGGTATATTCAGGCTGGAGATTTTGGTCAACACAAAGAGTTTAGATTTAGGGTAGAAAACCAAGCTAATTTTACATTCCTCAACGGCAATGTCGGCATTGGTACAACTAATCCTAGTCAAAAATTAGAGATAAATGGAACTGTTAAAGCCACTAAGTTAGAGGTGAATGAAAATTTGAGGGTAGATGTAAATGGAGACTTAATTTTTGGCAAAGATGTTAATAACCAGAAGTTTATTTTTCATCCAAGAGTTCATAAAAATGGTGACTTTTTCCACTTCACTTGTGATCAACCTGACGGTAATTGGGATTGGAACAAAGGCATATTATTCTATCGCAATGGTAATGTCACCATTAGAACTAGCAAATTAGAGGTGGCAGGTGCTTTAAAATTACCCAACGGATCGCAAACTTTAATTTATAATGCTGACGAATCTGGTAGACCGATAGGTGATGGTTTCCGACTCAGGTACGATGGCAATTTCTTTGGGACTAATCTAGATGGTTTAGTGATTGAAAAAACTGATGGTAATTCCGGTAACCCTGATGGAGGTATTGGTTTTGTTAATACAGGTAACGATGGAGTCGAACAAACTGCACTTGTTATTAGAGGGACTGGCAATGTTGGTATCGGTACAAAGAACCCAAGTGCTAAATTAGTTGTTACCGGAGGTGAAACTACCTTACAGCAAGAAAGCTGGAAAACTCCAACACTCCAAAATGGTTGGGTTAATTATGGCCGTGGGTACAATAGTGCTGGCTACTTTAAAGATAGCCTGGGTATAGTTCACCTGAAGGGTTTAGTCAAAAATGGCACAGCTAACACAATTTTTACATTGCCAGTAGGATATAGACCCGCTGCTCAAGAACTTCATAGTGTTGCAACATCACCCAATGCTATGGCTAGGGTTGATATCTTGTCTAATGGAACAGTACAAAGAATAAGTGGAAGTAGCACTTGGATTTCTTTAGATGGAATTACTTTTAGAGCAGGTTCATCGACTCGTGGCGATGGTATTATCAGAGATGTCATAGTTGGCGATACTATAAGAGATGTCATAGTTGGCGATACTATAAGAGATGTCATACAGTAGCTTAATATCATGTCCGGTTGAATAGTTTAAATAACGAGGGAGTAAACCCACCCCTCGCCCCTCCCCCGACCGTGGAGGGGAACAGGAGGAGCAAGTTTTTTGATCACTAATTATCCGGACAGTTGTGAGTTCCGATTGCCTGCCTAACTCAGTTATAGCCTCAAGTTGTCTCATAAATCATTCCTGATTGCTATATGAAAGATAAAATAGAAAAACGCATTGCTAGTCTAAAAGCTGAATTTGAATCTGGAAAAAAAACGCTGTCTGATTTGGAGGCCAAACAGACAAATATCAGAGAAACTTTATTGCGAATAAGTGGTGCAATTCAAATATTGGAAGAATTGCTAGCTGAATCTCAAACACCAGAGGAAAACAACGCTCAAAATCTTGAGGAAAATGCCACAAGTACCCTAATATCATCTCGGGTTGAATAGTTTAAATAACGAGGGAGTAAACCCACCCCTCGCCCCTCCCCCGACCGTGGAGGGGAAAAGGAGGAGCAATTTTTTTGATCACTAATTATCCGGACATGATATAACTAATTGATAAAAAGGAGAAGGTTAACCTTATGGGTAATCAACTAACAACCAAAAGTAAAACAACTGAAGCAAGCCATCAGGGAAGAGTTTCAACGGTTACTCAACCGCCGTTGTCGATTAATAGCCCAGTTCACCCTATTCTGCAACTCCAACAACAACTGGGCAATCAGGCAGTTAATCGTCTGATTCAGACTAAAATGACGGTTGGTCCTCCTGGGGACATTTATGAACAAGAAGCTGACCAAGTTGCTGCTACTGTAATGCGTACCCCAGCACCACAAGTGCAGCGTCAAACGGAAGAGGAGGAGGTTCAAACGAAGCCCATTACTCCCTTAGTTCAACGACAGTCTGAGGAGGAAGACGAGAAAGTTCAAATGCTCCAAAGACAGGCTGAGGACGAGGACGAGAAAGTTCAAATGCTTCAACGACAGGCTGAGGAGGACGAGAAAGTTCAAATGCTCCAAAGACAGTCTGAGGACGAGGACGAGAAAGTTCAAATGCTTCAACGACAGTCTGAGGAGGAGGACGAGAAAGTTCAAGCTAAAGCAGTTCCTGGTCAAACTCCAGCAGTATCCCCCCATTTAGAAAGCAAAATTCAGTCTCGGCGGGGTACTGGTCAACCTTTGCCTAAGTCTACCCGTGCTTTTATGGAACCAAGGTTTGGAGCTGATTTTAGTGGCGTGCGGGTACATACTGACTCTAGTGCCGTACAGATGAATAAGGAGTTGGGAGCACAAGCGTTTACTCACGGGAATGATGTTTACTTTAATTCTGGGAAGTTTAATCCGGAGTCGAGTAGTGGGAAGAAGTTGTTAGCCCATGAGTTAACCCATACCATTCAGCAGACGGGGGGAGTTAAGAGGAAGCGAAACAAGCTACAACTCAAGGCAAATGAGAGTTCAAAGGAACCGGTAAAACCCTCTCAGCCTTTTTCCCAGAGAGAAACGGACAACTCTGAAAAGCTTAAACCAGAGAATCAACTTCAAAATAAAGAGCAAAAACAGCCACCGATAGAACCAAAGCAGCAGTTAAAGCCCAATAAAATTAACATATCTAGCGGTAATAAAAGGTCAAATCAATCAGTAACTGCAAAAAAGCCAGAAAAAGCCAAGACTCCAGCCCAAGAGGAAGACATTACAGGAGAGCAAAATCAGAAAACCCAAAAGGTTGAAAAACCCCAACTCCAAGCCCCAGATGTCTCCCAAACAGATCCCTCAGCAGCATTGGCAGCAATTGCTAACTTACCTCCCGTCAAACTGCAATCTGCTTTAGGGGGCGTATCTGCTGCAGTTAGCACCACTGTTGGTAAACACAGAGAAGCACTAGCTACCAACCCACCCACTTGGGAAACACCCATGGGAGCAAAATCACCCGCCTCTGAGGTGTCAAACTTTGCCCCAGATGATAAACCAAAGGCTGTAGAGAAAAAGCCCGAAGGGGAAAACAAGCCAGTAACTGAACCTCAGCCCCTTCCTGCTGAAACAATCTCACCTCAAGTACAAACCCCTTCACCTGCGGTGCAAGGGAATGAACAAGGGGAACTTTCTGAATCTGATGTGGAGAAGATGCAGGCTTCTATTAGTCAAATGCCAGTTCAAGATCCCGGTGCCAGGGAAATTCCTGCCAGTACCCCTCCCCAATTAGAATTGGTAGGTAATGCAGATCCTCAAAGGGCTGAGGAACAGAAAGCTGCACTAGAAAAAAGCATTGCCGAAACCCAAGCCCAAGGGCAGCAAGCACTGGCACAGCCCATGGGTGAAAACGCTATTGAGCATACCCTACCACAGCAAACCCTCAAGGCTCAAATTGCTAGTGGTGGGGGAGCTAATCCAGGTGGTGCTGCGAAAGCTGTTACTGCTGAAGGTGGCAATGAGGAAATGCTTGAGGCTATTTCAGTTTTGGCGCAGCAAGAGAAAGGTGGGGAAATTCAAGCAGCAGCAGCGAAAGCACAAGGGGATTTGGCTGCTCGTAAGCAAGAACATACTGCTAAGGTTGCCGAGGAAAAAGCCAAATCCCATCAGGATATGGAACAGCTTAAGCTCAAGAATGCTCAGCTTCAAACCCAAGAAAAAAGTAAAGCCCAGGCTGAAGTGCAGCAACTGCGGGGAGAATGGAGTAAGGAACAGGAATCTTTGATTCAGGAATCTGACACCCAAGCCAACAACCTGGTAGATGAGGGAATCAAGGAAATCGACACCAAGAAACTAGAAGGTGAGACCCAAGCCCAAAAAGAAATTGAAAAAGGTGAGCAAAACGCCGAAAAAGAACGCAAAAAAGGAGAAGAGCAAGCTGCTGCTGAGCGCAAAAAAGGTGAGGAAGAATCCAGTGGTGTCTTTGGCTGGTTAGCGAGTAAAGCTAAGGCATTCTTTAACCGCATCAAGAACGCAATTAAAAAAGCTTTTGAGGCTGCCCGTGCTGCCATGCGCAGAGCAATTGAAACAGCGAAGAAGCTAGCAGCTAAGGCAATTGAGAAAGTTCGTCAGGCGATTGTAGCAACGATTCGGCGTGTGGGCAATGCCCTGATTGCCATTGGGGACAAACTTCTGGCAAAGTGGCCAAGTTTGCAACAGAAATGGCGAAATTCTATTCAAAAACGAGTCCAGCAGGCAGAATCGGCAGTTAATAAGCTGGCGCAAGACTTGAATGATGGTATTCAGAAAGGACTAGATTTGCTTGGTAAAGGGCTGGATGCTGCCCTTGGTATCTTGGAGCAGGGAATGCTAGGGGTAGTCAGCCTTTACGAGGGCGTTGTCCTGGGGGCAATTAAGTTTGGCGAAGGTGTGGCCAAGGCATTGGGAGCATTTGCTGTCCTAGCAAAAGATATTGCTGCTAATCCTGGTGAATGGATTAGTAACTTGGGTGCTGCTATCTCCGATGGTATCAAAAATCATCTTTGGGCTGCCTTTCAGGAACAGGTTCAAGTTTGGTTTAATCAAAAGTTAGAGGCGGTTCTAGGTCTAGGTACTGCTGTGTGGAAGGTTTTGACTGAGGGCGGTATCCCCATAGCAGAAATTGGCAAGATGGCTTGGACTGCGGTTAAGGAGTCACTACCCATGATTATTATGGGTGTGTTGCTCGAACGCCTGGTTTCCATGATTGTACCCGCAGCAGGGGCAGTATTAGTAGTTATCCAGGGGTTACAAGCTGCTTGGGGTACCGTTAGTCAAATTATTCAAGCCTTTGGACGGTTTATGACTTTCTTGAAGGAGGTGAAGACTGGGAATGCAGGGCCACAATTTGGGGCAGTGTTAGCTTCGGCAGGCATTGTCTTGCTGGAGTTTATTACCAATTTCATCATTGTTAAGATTGCCAAGGCAGCCCAGAAGGTGGGCAGTAAGTTGAAGGGTTTGGCTAAGAGTTTGAGGAAGGGGGGTAAGGGCAAGAAAGGTAGGAATAGGAAGGATAATAAGGAAAAGAAAGACAAGGACAAAAATAATGCAAATCAGGAGAAGCTTGATCGAGCTGTAAGAGAACTTCAGCCTAAGATTACTAGAATGTTGAAGAAGGGTGTCCCTACCATTCAACTACGAGCAAAGTTGGCGATATGGCGGGTTAAATATCGCTTGAAAAAGCTCTCTTTAGAGAAAGAAGGAGCTAACCATTTTAAAGTCGTCGCGCAGGTAAATCCTAAAGCCAATGTTCTGAAAACTTTTACTCCAACACAGCGCGAAATTATTAGGATAGTGCATAAGGTTGGAGAGGACATGCTAAATAGTTTTGAAGCTCAAGAGTCTGCCAAAGCTTTAGCACAGCAAAGGAAGCAAGGTTTTGGCAAGAACAAAGCTCAACCTTTATTGACCGAATCTGGAGCAGGGAATCTGGGTGCAATCTTAGATTTAAGAGAATATGTGTCGAAGCGTAAGCAGCATAAACCAGAATATGTCCAAGTAGGCAATCATGTAACTAGTGAACGCCATATCCGTAAAGCAATTACTCTCGGAACAAACTTTGTCAAGCTCTCACACCAAGGTTCTACATATCCTGCCATCAAAAATAATTTGGATGAAATACACAAATATTTAGCTCAACATTCACATTGGAAAAATCAAAATAAACAAAAGAGAGAAGGATTAATTGCTATTTCTATCTGGAATATGGCTAGAGGTAAAAAGATTCCAACATCCCTTGTAGATGAAAATTCTAAAGAACATTTTACAATAGAGCCTACACAGCATTTTGCTGAATTAAACCGACTTATCTTTCATGTTGAAGGCTCACGAGGTGATGGAGCAACAGCATTTTCTCCAATGCTTGTGGAAATGATTGGTAAAGGAGAAATGAGCTTTGAAGAAGCATTTAATGCACAAGGAGATAACTACGACAATAAGCATGGGGCTGGTGGTTTATTCCCACCATCTCAAAAAGGAGCCGTCAAAGCAATGGAGAGAGTGGCTCAAGATTCACAAAGTACGGAAAGGGAGATAGAAGAAAACAACATTAAGAGAAATCCTCCTAAGAAAGCTAAAGAGCAAGCAAGAAGACAAATCGAGTTTATCGAGCGTTGGATTTCTATGAAAATGAAGGAGCAGGATTTAAACTTTGAAGATAAAGCTACTTTTGAAAAATTTGTTAAAGAAGAATTTGAACAAGAATTACGAAAGAGTATGAATAGATTTTTCGATATTTCAATTTAAATTAATATATGGAAAAGTATAGTGAATGGACTTTAGCACGTACCAAAGATTTTTTTAACAATAACTTTAATTTTTTTTATATGAATTTCTTGAGATTAATTATTAAAAGTAATGTTCCAACAGTAGAGTCATTGGCATGGAATAAGAGTTGGTACTTACATGACTTTATCTTGCCAAAAACTGAGGAAGAAGTTTATGAGCAAATATGGTTAACTGAAGATGAATCTACAAGCATTCACTATATTGAAGATCCTTTGATTGACATTCGATACTTATTCATTCATGGATCAAAGCAAGTAGAAGTAATCAATGCAATTAGTTCATATTTAGATCTTTTTCAAAGAGGAGAGATTTTTGAAATGATACATAAAGCTGCTTCAACAGAAGAGTATATTCAAGCAATATATCATCTTGGGGTAACAGCAAATCATGATTATGATCAAGAAATATTTGAACTATTTAAGGCTGTTTTTGCTCACTCAGAACCTAAAGTTCGCAACGCTGCAATACTTGCAACTAGTTATGTAGGTTGGAAGGAATTTGAAGAACCATTAAAAAATCTGAGTGATAGCGACCCTGAAAAAGAAGTGCAAGAGTTTGCCAAGTTCACACTACAAAGCTTGCGAACTAGAAATTGGGATACAGGTCTAAATACTTAATTTAAGTGAAGTATTTTTCAGAACCTAATAAAAACTTTATTGATTTGTTTTTTTAATTTAAAAAATGACAAAAATTTCATCTAAATCTTCCGAAAAAGAACTCCAACAAACCCTCCGCAACCACCTCGAAACCTGGGCAAAAGAAAACCTACCTGAATTTGACGAACTCAGCTTAGATACTTCCCCTGAAACTCTAGAAGAAATCACCAAATCCCTAGAAAAACTAGCAGAAACAGAATTCGATTCCATTACCAAAGATGCCACAGGCGAATTCATTGATGCCATTGAAACCACCTTCCAAGAATGGGCAAAAATTGCTCGTGAAGAACTTAAATCAGACGGTGTCATTAACCATATTTATCAAACTGTAACCGACTTCTTCAAAGCAGAAGAATGGCCTTTCCTAGAAGAAGAGGATGAATCTATTCTGTACATGAACTTTAAAGGTGAAAATGGGGAGTGGTCTTGCCTTGCTAAAGTCAAAGAAGAAGAAAATCAGTTTATCTTTTATTCCCTTTATCCCGAAGCAGTTCCCGAAGAGAAACGCCAAGGGATCGCCGAATTTATTACCCGTGCTAACTACGGTACAATTCTTGGTAATTTTGAACTAGACTTCGATGATGGCGAAATTCGCTACAAAACTAGCATAGATGTAGAAGGTGACAGCCTTAATTTTGCATTAATCAAACAGATGGTTTACGCCAACGTGATGATGATGGACGAATATTTACCAGGAATTCAGGCTATCCTCTCTGAAAAGCTATCACCCCTCGAAGCAATTACCCAGATCGAAGGTAGCTAAAGTCAGGACTTACGATTCATTAACACACATATTAAAAACAAATGTTCAATGACCTGCTCTCAGCATTACAAAGACTAGATAAATTACTAGAGCAAGCAGTAATAAAAGCACAAGTTTTCTACGGTTCAGAAGCTGCTAACGATCCTTATCGAGGTCTGCGTATCGATCCCGATGAGGTCAATCGACTCCTAGATCGTCAACCAGGAATACCTTTATTTGCAGTAGATACTGAATCTGCTCAAATTAACATTATACCATTAAACTGGTTAAAAAAAACTTTCGATTTGTCTGACTTTGATTTGGACTTGATCCTCATTGCCCTAGCTCCAGAAATTGATTTGCGTTACGATCGCCTGTACGCTTATCTTCAAGATGATGTGACTCGCAAGCGACCTAGTGTTGATTTAGCCCTAAATTTACTATGTGCCTCTCCTGAAGCAAAACTGTTGCAACGAGTCCATTTTGCTCCTGATGCACCCTTAATCAAACACGGCTTACTT
The DNA here is from genome assembly GCF_010692685.1 of Okeania sp. SIO2F5. Taxonomy (NCBI): domain Bacteria; kingdom Bacillati; phylum Cyanobacteriota; class Cyanophyceae; order Oscillatoriales; family Microcoleaceae; genus Okeania; species Okeania sp. SIO2F5. The sequence continues at coordinate 30,936 of NZ_JAAHGU010000049.1, forward strand.
CACTTAATTCCCGATCCCCATCAGGTTAAGCCACCAATATTATCCTATTATTTGAAACTGGATGACCAGGTTATCCATTTTCTCTTAAACCAAAAAGGACTTGAACCGCGTTTAGAATTATGGTGTCAATTATTAACTCATCCTGCTGTTGAGGAAAAATTCCCCATTCGGGATGAAATTAAGCGGATACTTCCTAAACTAATCATCCAAACTCAAAATACACATCAACCTTTACTTATCTATTTCTCTGGTTCGCACCCTGCTGAGAAACGTCGTGGAGCGATCGCTCTGGCAGCTCAACTTAACAGGCAGTTATTGATTGCCGACTTAGCTCAAGCTTTAGCAATTAAGGAAAACTTTGACCAACTGCTCAAATTATTGTTTCGTGAAGCTTGTTTTCACAACGCTATCCTCTATCTGGAAAATTTAGATGCACTACAGACCAAAGAGCAGCATCTGTCATATAAAAACTTACTTGATAGACTAGCTGAAGTAAAAGATGTGGTAATTTTATCAGGAGTAGAGTCGTGGGTAGTAACCTTCGAGACTAAAGGTGTGATTACTTTACCTTTTCCTAACCCTGATTTTTCTCAACGGCGTATCTACTGGCAAGTAAATTTAGAATCTCAAGGAATTGTACTTAGCGATCGCCAACTGGATACCCTTGCTAATCGTTTTCGTTTGAGTTCAGAACAAATAGCTGGTGCAGTTAAAAATGCCTGTAATCAAGCGTTGTGGCGTGCTGCTTCAGAATTTGAGGAGTTGCCATTAAACAGTACAATTAAGCCTACTCTAAATGACCTATTAGTAGCAGCTCGCGAGCAATCTGGTAATAATTTAACTGAGTTAGCGCGCAAAGTTAGCTCTAAGTATAATTGGCAAGACATTATTTTACCAACCGATGCAGTTGCTCAACTCAAAGAAATTTGCAATCAAGCGAAATATCGTCATATCGTTTATGATAAGTGGGGTTTTCACCGCAAGCTATCCATTGGTAAAGGTTTAAATGTACTATTTTCTGGTCCGCCGGGTACAGGCAAAACAATGGCTGCGGAAGTGATCGCCAACGAACTACAGCTTGAGTTATACAAGATTGATTTATCCCAGGTTGTCAGTAAATACATTGGCGAGACAGAGAAAAATCTGAACCGCATTTTTCTAGCTGCGGAAACAGCTAATGCCATCCTGCTGTTTGACGAAGCAGATGCTTTGTTTGGCAAACGTTCTGAAGTTCGAGATTCCCATGACCGCTACGCCAATATTGAAATTGGTTATCTCTTGCAGAAGATGGAGGAATATGAAGGTATATCAATTCTAACAACAAATCTGCGTCAAAATTTAGATGAAGCATTCGTGCGTAGGTTAGCGTTTACGGTTCACTTTCCCTCACCAGATGAAGCAAGTCGTCGGCAGATTTGGGAGGGGATTTGGACTGAGGAAATCCCCTTGTCACCAGATATAGATTTTGATTTTTTGGCACGGCAGTTTAAATTGAGTGGTGGGAATATTAAAAATGTTGCCTTAGCTGCTGCTTTCCTCGCTGCTGAAGCTGATAGTGCAGTAATGATGGAACATCTTTTACAAGGAATTAGGCGTGAGTATCAGAAAATGGGTAAGGTATGGGATAATGTCCTCACAGGGTGATAAGCGTTAAATTACAATAAACAACTATCATAGAAGTCAAAAGTCATAATTCAAAAGTCAGAAGTCAGGAGGTTCAGTTAGAGAATAGGGAAAAAGGTTGAAATTTGCTCCCATCTCCTCTACTCCCTATCTTGAATAATTATATCGGGACTTACGCACTGACAATAGATATAGGGTTTTGTGCGTTACACTACCGCTTTTTCCTATGGTCATACTCCGCAAACATGTCGTGGAGCGTTAACGGAGTTATGCGACAGCAAAACACACCCTACTGGGCCTATATCGGAACTTACGCGCTGACAATAGATATAGGGTTTTGCTCAGTTAAGATTCCGCTAGCACACCCTACCAATAGCGTTTATGGATAAGTCTTGATATAATTTTGAATTTATAGCAAATTATTTTTGTATATATCTATAATACCATTTGAATAAATATTTTGATACAAATATTATTACCTCTAGCCAACTCCTATTCCTTACTTCCTATTTTAATTAAAAATGAAAAAACAAGATAAAACCTTACCCTTAACCTTACTAGGGGCAACCGTATTAATGATTATTGGTAGTGTCGCTGGCTACATTATAGTAGCTTCCAAAGAAACAGCAGATAATTTGCCAGTAGGTGCTGAAGTTGTGCCCAAAGATGCAATGATGACTATTTCTGTCTCTAGTAACCCCAGTCAATGGGAAAGACTGCAACAGTTTGGCACTCCAGAATCTCAAACTGCTTTTAAAAATCTATTGGGGCAACTGCGCGATCGCTTTCTCACGACTTATGGTTATAACTATCAACGAGATATTCAACCTTGGGTAGGAGAGGAAATAATGATTGCTTTATTGCGCAAGCAAACTCTAGAACCCGCGAACTCTACTTCTCCCGACTCTCCTCCTCCACCTCCAGCTCAACAAGCAACTGTGGTGGTCTTGCCGATCGCCGATCCAGTTAAGGCCAAACAAGTTTTAGACCGACCACGCTCTCTTCAAAAAGGTCAATTAGTTCAACGTACTTATAGAGGTATTGAAATCACAGAAACGGAAGGAGTGCCCAAGCAAGATATTTCTGCTGCAGCATTGGGGAATCAGTATTTAGTAATTACTGACTCCCAGACTTCAATAAATCAGGCGATCGATATTTATAAAGGAGACGAGTCTCTGGCAAAAGTTCCTGGTTATACAGAAGCGATCAAGAAACTGGAAACTCCTTCACCCTTTGGTTTGGTATATGTGAATATTCCTGTTGCTGCTGCTTATAGTTCTAGTAAATCTATTACTCCTGTTTCTGAGGAAAATCTCAAACAACTTGAGGATAACCAAGGAGTGGCAGCTAGCATCAATTTAGTTCCTGAAGGTATAAATTTAAAAGCTATTTCTTGGCTAAAACCTAATAGTCAGAAAAAGTTTACCGTAGAAAACAAAGCTATGGAAATGTTAAATCGAATTCCGGGAAATGCTTTGATGATGATATCTGGCAGTAATTTACAGAAAATGTGGTCTGATTATGTCAAAAATGCAGCAGCTAACCCAGTAGCTCCGATTAACCCAGAAACATTGCGTCAAGCTGTTAAGAATACAACTGGTATGAATTTAGAAGAAGATTTTCTCAACTGGATGGCAGGAGAATATTCTTTGTCTTTGCTGCCTATCCCTAAAAGTAAGGATGAGTTAAATAAATTTGCTGCGGGGTTTGTCTTTATGGTCAAAACAAGCGATCGCCGTGCTGCGGAGGAGTCACTGAAAAAGTTGGATGAGGCCATGAAAAACCAAGAATTTGAGGTAGGTGAAGCTGTTGCCAGTGGAGAAGCTGTTGTTAAGTGGACTTCACCATTTGGTGGTTTTACCGTAATTCGTGGTTGGTTGAATGGGAATGTGGCATTTTTTACATTAGGAGGTTCTGTAGAGAATCAAATTTTACCCGCGCCAACAACTTCTATGGCTGAAAGTGCGGTATTACAAAAAAGTTTACCACCAGAGTCAGAATCTTTTAACGGTAATTTTTTCCTTGATATTAGTAAAAGTTTCAATCCTCAAAATCTTTCTATTCCGCAACTACCTCCAAATCAAAAAGTTTGGATAGATGGTATGGAATCTATTGGAGTGACGTCTATTGTAAGTAATAATCGTACAACTAATTATGATATTTTTGTCAAATTGAAAAAACAGGAGTTTTAGAAGTCAAGAGTCAAAAGTAATCTGTGACATAGAATCTTGCTACAGGCGTAGGTTGGGTTGAAGAATGAAACCCAACATACAGCAGATTCCAGCTATAGTTTAGCCTTTTTCCCATTGCTAGAGAACTTAGTTTTATGTCGGTTTAAATATTGCAACCGAGAGAGTTTAGCTTCTAACTTTCTATAAGATTTAGCACCAGGAAATACCTCACCAGTTGAGAGTGTCGCTAGTGATTTTATATCATGTCCGGTTAAACAGTGATAAATAAATAACTACGGAGGAGTCAGGATTCAGGAGTCAGGAGTCAGGAGGAAAGAGGTAATAAAGAAGAACAACAGGAGAAGAAGGAGAAAGTTTTTTTATAACTAATTATCCGGACATGATATGATATTATCTGGTAAAACTTCATAAGTTTTAATCCATCCAAATTCGGGGCAGTTTTATATGATTAAAACCTACCGATATTGACACATCTAGAGTGTTTGCGTAGCATTCGGTAGGAAAACCATCATCCCTACCTTTTTTCTTAAATATAGGCACTCCCGACACTTTGTTAAAGCAACGTTTCCAAGCTGATGATAAATACCTTAAAGCATATTGAGGTGCTGTTTTAGATACTTAATTCTAGGTACAGTTGTTAGGTTTAACCATTGCTACTAATAGTTTATGCAAATCGATAGCAGTAGGAAATTTCAGCTTACTCTCAGGATTATTGGAATTGTGATTAAGGATGTTTCTAGTCAACCATAATCCCCAATTCCAAGCGTGACGTTAGCGTTTGCGGTAGCATTCCGATAGGAAAGCTTTGCGCCAGCAAACTACACAGCGCGTGTTTAGCTAGTTAGGTTTTTTGCCGATTATCATTTTCTTTGTGGGTTTAATACCCCACCGTCAACGGGGGTGTTCACGCATTACTTGGGGGAGCGAATCCCCATGTAATTTTCCTCCTGTCTCCAGTATAGCTGTCTCCTGTCTCCTTCTTCAATTGGGCACAGTTCAGTTTTTAATCCTAGTAGCATGATTATCAATGTTTCTGACAATATGTTATGATATGAAGCACCAAGGAGATTGTTGGTCATTGGAGCTATATTTTTCCGTTTACTTTCTCCAAGTAGTACTGCTAAGTAATAACGAAACCCTTTTTTTTGACCCTGAATTTTCCATAAATCCTCGAATTTTTGACACCACTTTTCCAACCATGGTGGTCAGGCAGACAAGGTTGTTTCTTTGATCAGCTAGCCTTTTGAGGTAAAAACAAGATTATATAATAACTTGAGACTATTTTACTTCATTTTTTTTCAAAAGTCCAGGTACTAGATAATCATAGATTATGTCAAGCTGTTATTTACCCCAAGGAGGGGGTTGCTGCGATCGCGACTTTCATCCAACAAAGTTCTAACATAATATAAATGATGTGCCATATTATAAATCTGAAAAATTACATTTTTTAGACTTATTAGACATCTCCAGAAAAGAGGCAGTAGGCAGTAGGCAGTAGAGGGAAAGAATTGATATATCTAGTGTGATAATTGATTTGATTTTTTATGATAGGAGATGTCTATTAGGTTAGTTTGCGATAATTGTCGTAGGAGTTAAACTGGTAATGTACCTGTGGAAAAATTAGGAGCGTTGTTAATATGGCATCTCATAAAATTCTTGTAGTTGATGATGACCAGGCAATCAGAATTTTAGTTCATCGTTTTTTAACTAACCAAGAATATCAAGTAGAGTCCGCAGAAGATGGTAAAACAGCTTTAATTTTATTTAAAGAATTTCAACCAGACTTAGTTGTTTTAGATATAAATCTACCAGATACTACTGGTTTTCAGCTTTGTCAGGAAATGCAGAGTTACAATGATGTGTTGGTACTGATGTTGAGCAGTCTATGTGATGAAGTAGCTAAAGTCCGAGCTTTTCAGTTAGGTGCTGATGATTATCTCACAAAACCATTTAGTTTAGTAGAACTGAATGCTCGTCTTAAAGCAATATTGAAACGTCAAAGGTTACTTTCTCCGAGAAAATTAGAACGGCTTGTATTTGGGGATTTAGTAATAAATAATGTTGAAAAAGAAGTAAGATTTCAGGATAAAATTGTTTCTCTAACTAATCTACAATTTAATTTATTATTTTGTATGGCTAATCAACCAGGATATGTTTGGAGTCGCTCTGAATTGTGCGATAAAGTATTTAAGGGTGAAGATAGTCATTGGTTTGGCAGCGCAAAAGTTTGTGATGTGCATATTAGTCAGATTCGCAAGAAAATAAAAAGTTGTGGTTGTGATTTTGAGTATATAAAAACTATTATTAAAGTTGGCTATAAGTTTGAAGCACCAGTATAAAGATGATTTTATACAGGAGTAACTAAATTCTTTCTATTCTGCTTCCTTGGTAATATTCTATATCATAATTCTTAATGATTTTCATTAAAAAGGACTTTAATTATAAAAAGCTGTTTTGCATCTCAACCATACATCCAATTTTTGTCAAAGGAAACAGGGAACAGCGGTGCGACCCCGCTGGGTGCGATAGACGCAAGCAGTCGGAACCCGGCGAGGTCTCCTCGCCATGGGAATGCCGACCAAGAGAGGGAATGCGCACTCCTGTGAGGGAATATAAAATCTATAATGATTTTTCGCTTACCTAACTTACAACCTACCGCTGCTTCATAAAACTGATACAAAGCGTCACATCGATGCGACAAATTGATGTTTACTTCCTGCTTCTGCTGAGGCCGTCGGCGGTTACTTATCCACAGGCATTAACGGTCAAGCCAACCGCATCTCTACACTCTATACTTACATTTAAGTCTTTGTCAATTAACATAACTAAAAAAGTCCTCAAACCCTTACTACGCCGTTTTAGCGTAGGAAGCGGGATTTCAGGATAGGTCTACGTCTATACTATATAGACACCCCAGAAATGCTGAAGCAGGGATTAGTGCAGAAGATACAAATTTCACCCTCGTTACTACTTGCCTGTGAGAACTATCGTATTATGTCGATAAATTGCGCAAATTGTTAACTAAGTCGAAACTCTCCAAAATTCCCAATAACTGTGCTTCACTCAACTGGTCGATCCCCAACTTTTCGGCCTTTTGTAACTTAGAACCTGCATCTTTTCCTACCACAACAAAATTAGTCTTAGAACTCACAGTACTCGTCACCTTACCACCAGCAGTTTCAATCAAACTCTTCGCCTCATCCCGCTTCAAGGTTGGTAAAGTTCCCGTTAACACAAAAGTTTTGCCTGCTAAAAATGCACTTTGCTCTTTTGTCACATTGCCTGTATCTGTTCTTACCTCCATAGTCACTCCAGCATTATTCAGACGTTCCACCAACTTCTGATTAGCTGACACCTGAAACCACTGTTCAACTGATTGAGCAATTTCTGGACCAATTCCATAGACTGCTTCGATATCTGTCGCCTTTGCCTGTGCCAACTGTCCTACATTGGAAAACTTCTGAGTTAATAACTCTGCATTTACGCTACCCACATGACGAATACCCAAACCATAAAGCACCCGTGGCCAAGATTTGCTTTTGGAACTAGCGATCGCATCCACCAATTTACTTGCCGACTTTTGTCCCATTCGTTCGAGGGAAGTCAAACTTTCGACAGTTAAATCATATAGATCGGCCACCGACTCAACTAAACCACTATTGACCATCTGCTGTACTAATTTTTCCCCCAAACCATGAATATCCAGAGCACCTCTAGATGCCCAATGTACCAAAGAACCCCGAACAATAGCGGGACATGAAGAGTTGATACATCTCATTACTGCCTCATTAGTAGGTTTGACCGCAGGTTGACCGCATTCTGGACAGTGAGTAGGCATTTGAAATAGTTGGGCATTTGTGGGACGTAGTTCTGGCAAAACTCGTACTACTTCTGGAATAATTTCTCCTGCTTTGCGGACTATTGCAGTATCTCCAATATGTAGATTTAGTTCCGCCAGGCGATCGCTATTATGTAAGGACGCCCTTTGTACGGTTGTACCTGCTAACTGGACAGGTTTTAATTCTGCCACGGGGGTAAGTGCCCCAGTTCGGCCTACTTGAATTGTGACTGCTTTGACAATAGTCGGGACTTCTTCGGCAGGATATTTAAGAGCGATCGCCCACCGAGGAAATTTTTGAGTAAATCCTAATTTTTCTTGTATTGGCAAAGAATTAAGTTTAACTACAACTCCATCGGTTAAATAAGGCAAATTTTTTCGTTCAGTATCCCAATATTGATAGTATTTTTGAATGTCATCTAAAGATGAGCAAATTTGACGATGAGGATTAACTTTAAAACCTAATTTTTGTAGTAATTCTAAATATTGCCATTGAGTAGAAAGTTGAGATAATTTTGAGTTAATTTCAGATTTTATATAAAGTGTATAAGCGAAAAAATCTAGTCGGCGTCGAGCAACTATTTTTGAATCTAATTGTCGCAAAGTACCTGCTGCTGAATTACGGGGATTAGCAAATAGTGGTTCTCCTATTTTTTCTCTTTCTGCGTTGATACTTTCAAATACATTAATTGATAAAAAAGCTTCACCTCGAACTTCTATTATTGAGGGTGGATTATCTATTTTTAGTTTTAAGGGAATACTTTTAATTGTTTTGACATTTTGAGTAATATCTTCTCCTGTAATTCCATCTCCACGAGTAGATCCTCTGACTAACAAACCATTTTCATAAGTTAGAGCTAAAGCAGAACCGTCAATTTTTAGTTCACAAACATAATCTACCGTATCAGGATGGGGATCGATTTCTATTTGACGTTGCCAACGTTCTTGCCAATTTTTTAATTCCTCAATATTAAAAGCATTTTCCAGACTATAAAGAGGAATATTATGTTCAATTGATATAAATTTAGTTGCTGGTTTTTCTCCCACTCTTTGGGTAGGACTATCTGGAACAATTAATTGAGGATATTGGGTTTCTAATTCTTGTAATTCTCGAATTAGGCGGTCGTAAACAGTATCTTCCATAATAGGGTTATCAAGCACATAGTAAGCATAGCCAGCTTCTTGAAGTTTCTGCCTCAATTGTTGAGCATGCTGCTCTAATTCTGGTGTTAACTTTGCCATGTTTTTTCTCCTTAGACCCAATATTTTGATCGTATTCTCAATACCGATATTTATTTGATTTTTTTTGTTATAGCAGAAGGAAAAAAGAAACATCTTACGTTGTCTGAGTTTTAAGCTTTTGATATGTTTGCGCCCTTTCCTTTGACTGCTATATACCAAGAGGAATAAACGAGTGCGTAGAAGTGTTGCGGAAGTTCTCCCCCTACAATTAGTTGATACAAAAATTGATGTATAGTATTAATCCACAAGAAATGGTTTTACTCCTGAAAATCAAATAAGTAGAAGAACCTATATTGAGTTAAAAATTTATCTAACTTTGACGATATAATTCCTCTTTAGACATAAAGTAAAAGTGCTTTTTTACATCTTTAAATAAATCTCATCAATAAATTTAAAGTGTTTTAGCTCTTCAGTTTTGCTGCTTTAAAATAGCTATCAGATACAAGCTAAAAAGCATAATTAGGGTTTGCGCTCAAAAGTATTTTAGTAGGGGTAGGAGACAGGAGACAGGAGACAGGAGACAGGAGAAATGGATCGGGAGCGAGGAAGTAGGAGTAAGAATTGTAAGAATGATTTTTCTGCCCAACTATGCGCCTAAAATACTAACTTTTTGAGCGTTTTAGACTGAAACAGGCGCACTTTTTTCGTTCCCAAAAAGGCACTTGTCTTTATATGTCAATGCTTTTATATTTAATCAGCAAGCCCTAATTATCCAGTATTTTTACTATACAGCGCTTTTCATATTAATCAACCACATCGTCACAATCATGCGCCCTATAGGGAGGTTTCATGAACGTCCCGACTCTACTCCCTACTGTGGTCTACCGAAATTAAAACCGCTGTAAATGAGATATATTATAGGTTCTCAGTTTGTTTAGTTATAGCTGTATTCTTGATAGTAAAACGATCTTAAATAGGTCTATAAACTATTACTAGAAAATTCCCAAATCTACTAATAATTATTTATTTACTGTCAAACTTATAGCATTTTTTAAATAGATAGGCCACAGTTAGCAAAGTATTATCCTGCTCCGTGCTCCCTACTCCCTAAACCAAAATAATTTTGTAGTCTAGTTAAATAGAAAAGCGCTGTAATTGCAGTCTTGAGATGATTAACTCTAGTAAAAATTAGTGATTTTCATTTATCTGACTTTTTAAATGTTGGTCTACCAAAAAATTTACTTTTTTTGTTATACCATTTCTCCATGAAGTTGTACTTAAAAAAATATGATAAAATCAGTTTGATAAAGTATCAGCAACAATTATTAAGTGCATTATTACAAATAAATGGTATGAGAAATTAACTAACATCGCCAATACTTATCTAATCTTATGAGATGATTTTATTGTACTTTAAAATAAAATTATTTGTATTTAATAAATAGTTTCTTAGTCTGTTTTAATTCTACTGATTGGAAATGACTGTCTAGTTTACTGTAAATTTAACCTATATATAGAACATTAAATGAATGAGCAAAGGTCAATTTGAGCGAAAAAAAAGTTCTCAACCCTCCCCTTTTAAGCTATCCATTACCCACATCTTTAGTTAACATAAAACTTGATAAAATAGACAAGTTATGTGTAAGTCTTTTAGAGTCTTTTTCCAGAGAAAAGTATATTGAAAAATACATTTTTTTGAGAACTGTAGACAAGATTCTTATATCATATTCGGTTGAATACTTATAAATAAATGTTGTGAGTCCTCAGGAGTCAAGAGTCAGGATTCAGGAGGAAAAAAAGGAGAAAAAGAGGAAATATTGGAGAATAGTATTGATAATTTCAGTATTTCTTTGGTACCGTCAGTACTCTCAGTCCTTAAATTTTATTTATAACTGATTATCCGAACATGATATTACTCCCCACTCTCCCCACACTCCCCACAAAGTTTTCAGGAGTTTCGTATAAGGGATAGGATTTTAAGAGGGGATAAAAGCATTTTAAGAGGGGATAAAAAAGAAAATTATGCATCTTCTAGCTTCCCTATTGCAGCAGGTACTGTTAACTGTTAACTAATAACTCAATTAACATCTGGTTCTATTTAACCAATCTAATCTTTGACCTAAAGCTTAATTTAAATGTCTTTTCAAAGGCTATAACTAAATCATGTATTGTGGTTATTTATTAAATCTTAGATTGGATTCTATACCAGTGACTTACCATCATGCAAACTAACTAAAATCACATCTAATTTGAATTACATAAATTAATTATATTGATTGATAGTTTTTTTTGTGAAAATCATATTTTTTCTAGTTATAAATTCAAGCCTAAAATTTCACTAAATTTCTTTTTATTCACTGGTGTTGTTTTGGGAATATCTCCATTCGTGTAACTTTTATTCTTGGCATCTAGTAATTTTGTACCATTAGTTTTTTCCTTTGGTTCATGTTCTACCTGAAACACATTTGCGTAGAGATTAGCAATAATTTGTTTGCCACTTTGAGTCAATTCTAAATAATTAATAGCTGCCGGAATATAAGGATAAACCCCATCCCAATAAAATTTTGCATAGCTACGTCTTAGATCCGCTGGAGATTCATAACCCAAAACCTTATTAGTGCCAACTTCTTCAAATTCATAGAATAAAGCACCAATTTTCAGCAAATAATTAGGGTCGCTTAATTGACCGATTAAATCTGCTGCTCTTGATAATCCAGAAAAATTATTTCTATCTTGATGAGTTTCTGCCTTAGGAATAGGAAAACGAGTTAGTTCAATATTACGTTTAATTTGATCTGCATCAATTAGTCGATGACCACCAAAACGTTCATCTATTACTAATTTACCTCGATCCACATGATAAGGAGTAAGACTAGCTGAAGTAGCACCATCTGCCAAAGAAACCATTCCATCATTGATTCCTGTAGCATATAAACTTAATAATTCTTGGTCCTTTCGGCAAACTCCTTTAACATAACCAATATCGTGGCACAATAATGAAATAATATAATGTAACCAATCTTCGGGAGACACCCCACCTTCACGAATGTGCTTACCCCGCAAAATTTCTTGCCCGACAAGAGTAACTAACATTGTATGTTCAACGTTGTGATATAAAGCATCACAATTAGCAATATTTTCCAGAGCCATATTTCCTGCCCAGGCAATAATTTCTGGATAGTTTGGCTTAAAACCACCATAAGTACGATGGTAACCTGCTTGTAACTCTTTTACGAAAGCATTTATTAATATTTCTGTTGCATTTAACATTATATTTATTTGCACTCCAGTATTAAGTATTATTCTAATAGCTTGATCTATGTCATTAGCTATTAATTTGTCAATTCATAAATTCATGATTCACTAGCTTTTCTCATTACTTGCAAGTCTGAATACCAAAAAATAATTTTTTTAGCTTTGATTATTATTATCGACTTAGTTTAAAATTAGCAGAAATCTATGGCTTCGCCAAAATAATTTCTCAAATAAGGACATTGAAATTCATCAGAAATAGGAATAGACCTTTAGAAGAGTCCTTTTATCTTATAAAATAGGCAAACTTAATTGATTCAATAAGGGAGTAACTATTAGACATCTCCAGAAAAGTGGCAACAGGCAACAGCTCCGGAAAGCAACAGGGAACCCACCCCGAACCCCTCCCAGGAGGGGAATAATTGATAATTTATGGATAAGAATTAATTTTATTTTTGATTTTTACCAGATGTCTATTAACAACACCTCAGACTGCTATATAATACTAAATTCAGTTTATAGAGTATCCTTTTATATAAATGGGGAGATAGGGTATAGGGAAGATGAGGAGAGGGTTAAATCTGATCATCTTTAATAATCGGATTTGGTATAAACTAGAATGAATCAGAAGACACAAGACAGGAGTAAGAATAAATTAGTGGGCAATCAAACTTAAGACCAGCAAATATGATGACTTATTTGCTGAAGGTCTTAGATCCATAGGAATTAAAAATCACGACTCCTGACTAGTAAATCTCGCCAATCTGAAAGTATCCCAATATCCTCTTTAAAAAATAACTTTAATTATGACCAGGTTTATTAGGATCTGACAAAAATAACCAAGCAATTCTTTTAGGGTTGCAGATTATGGAATAATATTGCCAAAAATTAGTTTAAACTTTGACAGTACTTACGCAAGGACACTATATATAGTGTTAATCTTTAAGACTCTCTCTAGATTTGCGATCTAAACTCCGTTTCCCTAACAACATCGACTATTTGAAATCCAAACCAGTCAATATTCCTCAGATTACTATCTTACTTGATCATGGATACCACCCCGAAAAGATCATAGAGGAGTTAAAGAAAATTTATCCGGCAATTATGACTA